>CAISGS010000533.1 GCA_903884915.1 uncultured Caulobacteraceae bacterium
CGGCGAGGTGATGGGGTGCCCATCCGGTCTGGGCGACGGCACACCCGGATAGCTCTAGAGCATCGATAAAATCGTAACTTATGAAGGGGTTGGAGGCATATACTGCATTGGATGTGCAGGCCTCCCAGCCTTCGCGACCAATTTCCGCAACGCGGCGATGGACGCGAACGGCAGGCTTTAGAGCGATCATCCGTAGCCGAGCCTCATGCCGCAAAGCCTTCGAAAATCATATTGTCGCAGTGATCCTTGACTCGCTCCCACTGTTCGGGCTTACGCACGGTCCAAGCCAGAACGGGCATGCCCTTGGCGCGATAGGCATCGGCCTTGGCGCTGGGCAGCATATCTAGGCCCAGGGCGAGGAAGTGCGGCTTGGCAATCGACACATGCTCGAGAGCAGCGAAGGCGCGGCGCTGTTCCGGCGCGACATGGCTCGAATGGGCGTCATTATAGGAATAGGAATCTAACCCACGCAGGATCTGCGGATGGTGCTGGGCAAACCAGGCGTGGCTATAGGGATTGAAGCCGATGATGCAGGTCGGACCATTATGATCGAGCAGGACCTCCGACACGCGGCGCTCGAGCGGCCCGACCTCACCGAACGGGGTCTTGAGCTCAATATGGACGAGCGCGCGATGGCCAATCAGGGTCAGTGCGTCGGCAAGGGTGGGGATGGTCTCATCGGTCCCGGACAGGGCCAGCTTGCCAAGGTCGTCAGCCTTATGGTCGCGCAAACGGCCCTCGACCCCGCAGATCCGTTGCAGGGTATCGTCGTGAAAGACCACCGCCTCGCCATCGGCGCTCAGATGGACATCAAGTTCGATGCCATAGCCCGCCTGACAGGCGGCCTGAAAGGCCCCGAGCGAGTTTTCCGGCGCGCCGGTCTTCGACCAGAGGCCGCGATGGGCCACGGCCGGTTCCTTTAGAAGATCCCAAGCATCGCCGAACAGGGCGCTCATGCCACTTCGACGATGGCGTCGACCTCGACGGCAAAGTTCATCGGCAGGCTGAAGACGCCGACGGCGGAGCGCGCATGGCGACCCTCATCACCAAAGGCCGCGACCATCAGGTCCGAGCAGCCATTGATCACTTGCGGGATGTTAAAGAAGTCGGGACCGGCCTGAACAAAGCCACCCAGCTTGACCACCCGAATGACCCGGTCCAGATCGCCGGTCGCGGCCTTCATCTGGGCCAACAGATTGATGCCGCATAGGCCTGCCGCAAGTTGGCCCGTGGCCTCGTCGACATCGTCGCCGACAATGCCCTTGATTCCGCCCGTCTCATCAACGGAGACCTGACCCGAGATGAACAGCAGATTGCCCGAGCGAATAAAGGGCGCGTAGTTGGCGATGGGCGCGACAGGGGTTGGCAAGGTGATGCCAAGAGCATTGAGGCGTTCTTCGATGGCGGACATGGCGGGCTCCCGAAACTGTGGAGATGAGCTTAGCGCCGGATCGTCCGTCCCCCAAGCCTCAGACTGAGAAAGCGGACTATGATTTGGCTTTGGGACGCATTTTTAGCGCTCGGCCGCTGATCACAGCCCCCTGACCGAACTTGGCCCTCAGTCCGTCAATGACCTTTTCCTTGGACCGCGCTATCGCCTCCTCGGCTCCGAACAGGTCGTTGGGGGCTTCGGTCGCGTCGACCAACTCTGAAAGGCCCACGCCAATCAGGCGATAGGTCTGGCCCCGGGCCTCTGCGCCGAGAAGTTCGCGCGCTGCGGCGAACAGGGTGCGGGCGGTCTGGCACGGGACGGCGAGGGTGCGCCTGCGGGTCACAAGCTTGAAATCAGAGGTCTTGAGCTTGAGCGTCGCCACCCGACCAGCGATGGCGGCAGCGCGCATCTGGCGGGCGACCTTTTCGCAAAGGGGCCAGAGCTGGTCGCTGAGGGCATCGACTTGGCGCAGATCGACCGCGAAGGTGGTCTCGGCGCTGACGCTCTTGCGGACCTGATCGGGATTGACGGGGCGGCTATCCAGTCCCTTGGCCAGTTGCGATAGGCGCAAGCCATAGGCCCCGCCGATCTTGACCAGATCGCGCGGTTCAGCCCTTGCCAGATCGCCCACCGTGCGAAGGCCCGCCTTTTCCAGCGTCTTGACCAGCGCCGGGCCCACGCCAGGCAGGATGCCTACGGGTTTGGGTGCCAGAAAGCTTTCGGCTTCAGCCTGTCCGATGACGGCAAAGCCGCGCGGCTTATCCAGATCAGACGCGATCTTGGCCAGAAACTTGTTAGGGGCCAGACCGATGGAGACGGTCAGGCCGACCTCGGTCTCGATCTCGTTCTGCAACCTTGCCAGTACCAGCGCCGAACAGCCGCCGTTGAGCCGCTCTGCACCGGTCAGGTCCATCCACGCCTCATCAAGGGACAGGGGCTGAACCAGAGGCGTCAGTTTGGCGAGCTTGGCAAAGATCGCGGCGCTTGCGGTTTTGTATTTGGCAAAGTCGGGATAGATCACCTCGGCCTGGGGGCAGAGGGCGAGGGCCTTGAACATCGGCATGGCCGAGCGAACGCCAAAGGTACGGGCAATATAGCAGCAGGTCGTGACCACGCCGCGGTGGCCGCCGCCGACAATGACTGGTCGGTCGCGCAGTTCAGGACGATCGCGCTTTTCGACGGCCGCATAGAAGGCGTCGCAGTCCATATGGGCGATGGTCAGATGTTCGAGCTGCTCATGGGCGATCAGGCGCGGCGATGAGCAGCGCGGGCAGCGGCGATTGGTCGGCGGTGGTCCCAGATGCAGGCAATCGCGGCAAAGGGCGCTCACCGGCTCATGCCTAGAGCAGCGCGTTTTCGAGCGCGGTTTGCAGGCGGTCCCAGTCGTCAATCCGCTCGTGGGCATGGGGCTTGCTGGGGGCCATATGGCGAAGGCGTTGGTCGGCAACCATTTGGAAGCGGCCGATCTTGGGCGCATCCGTCGCGACCGAATCGAGGTTGGGGATCATGTCGTCGATAAAGACCGATGGCCGGTTGGTTCGGGCGGCCAGATGGGCCGCAGCAGGCCCCTTGAGGCCGGAATTGATCACCAGCGGATAGTCCATGCCATGGCGCTTGAGCCAGCGGGCGCGCTCATCTCGGCCGTGCTCGGGCGCATTGGTCAAGATGACGACATCAGCCCGATTCGACAGGTACGCGAGGGCCTCGGCGGCTCCTGGTGCGGGGTCCATATGGTCGCTGCCGTCTCGGAAAAAGTCATCAAACAGCACTTTGCCGACCAGCATGTCGATATGGTTGTCATCGCCCTTGCGATAGACATTTTGAAAGAGGGCGAACTTATCGAACCGCATTTCATAGCCGTGATGTCCAACAAACCGTTCAAATCCCTGAACAAAGAGCGCCAAGACCTCGTCAACATCGACGATGACGAGGGGACGATCAGGGGCGACCTTGGCCGAAACCAAGTCTTGGGCGGGTTTGAAGGTGGAACTTGAGGACAGCGGACTTCTCTCGGCTAACGCGGGCTTAAGGATATTTGTGGGAAGAGGGATGATGATACGGGAACGACGAGTCGCTTCAAGATCGGATCCCGTGGCCACGAGTTGAGATCAAGATGGCGAAAAAGGTCCTCATCGTCGAGGATAATGAGCTGAACATGAAACTGTTTCATGATCTGCTCGATGCTCAAGGCTACGAGACCTTGCAGACCCGCGAAGGTTTGCAAGCGCTTGGTCTGGCGCGCGAACATCTCCCAGACTTGATATTGATGGATATCCAGCTGCCCGAGATTTCAGGACTTGAGGTCACCAAGTGGCTGAAAGAGGATGATGCCCTAGCCCATATCCCTGTCGTTGCCGTAACCGCCTTCGCGATGAAAGGTGATGAGGAACGGATCAGAGAGGGAGGCTGCGAGGCCTATATTTCGAAGCCCATCTCTGTCGCGCATTTTTTGGAGACGATTCGCCGCCTGATAGAGTAAGTACTTTATTATGTCCGCACGTATTCTCATTATTGATGACATAGACGCCAACGTTCGGTTGCTCGAAGCGAAGATGTCGGCGGAGTACTATGAAGTCCTCATGGCCTCTGACGGCCATTCAGGCATCGCGTTAGCAAAGGCACAACTTCCAGATATTATTCTACTTGACGTGATGATGCCGGGCTTGAGCGGTTATGAGACCTGCCGCCGTCTGAAAGAAGACCCCGATACCCGCCATATTCCGGTGGTCTTGGTAACGGCGCTCGACGGTCGTGATGATCTGTTGGCCGGGCTAGATGCTGGGGCTGATGATTTCATGACCAAGCCCATCGATGACGTCATGCTGATGGCCCGCCTTAAGGGATTGGTTCGGCTCAAGCTGGCCATTGATGGATTGCGTCTGTTGGAGGCCTCTGGTCGCCGGATGGGCGTCATTGCAGGCACCTCAGCGCGTCTTGGCGGCTTTGGTGGCCGTATCTTGATCGTTGATGACAATCCACGGCAAGCTCGGCGGATGGTGTCCGAGTTGGGTCTAGACCATCGGCCGATCGTTGAAAGCGATGCGGAAAAGGCCCTGCTTTCGGCACGGGGTCCGATTGACCTGATGATCATCAATATGGATGCGACGAGCTTTGACGGCTTGCGCTTGGCAGCCATGGTGCGTTCAGAGTCCTCAACCCGTTTCATGCCCATTCTCGCGATCATGGATATGGATCAACGCGAACGGCTGGCGAAGGCCATGGAACTGGGCGTGAATGACATTCTGGCCCGGCCTATTGATCCGCAAGAACTGACCCTTCGTGCCCGCACCCAGATCAAGCGCAAGCGCTATACAGACCTTTTGCGCAGCAATCTCGATCAATCACTGGAGCTTGCGGTGACCGACCAACTGACCGGTCTGCACAATCGCCGCTATATGGTGACCCAACTGAGCGCACTCGTGGCCCGGGCGATTAAGGGGGGGGACCCCGTCTCCATTTTGATGATCGACATTGATCATTTTAAGAAGATCAATGACGGTTTTGGACATGATGTCGGCGACATGGTCCTTCGCGAATTTTCGGTCCTGTTGGCGTCCAACGTCCGGGCCATTGACTTGCCCTGCCGCTATGGCGGTGAGGAGTTCATCGTGGTCATGCCCGGAACCGACGCCGATGCTGCGCTCAGGATCGCGGACCGGATACGGAACAGTGTCTCTGGGACCGCCTTCAGTCTGGGTTCAGAGGGGGAAACCCTTGCGGTCACAGTCTCGATTGGCCTCGCCTGCGCCGATGGCGAAATGGATACGCCAGAAACCTTGCTCAAGCGCGCCGATGAGGCGGTCTATCAGGCCAAGGCGGGCGGTCGTAATCAGGTTATTGTCCGCTCGATCTGAGCCCCACAGCGCCTCCAAAACCCCTTTTTCTAAAGTTGGAACGCGCTCCGACGCCTTTTGTAGCGACGGGCCGTCTTATGGCCTATATTGGGTCCTAGCAGAGAGAGCCGGGGCATCCGGTTTGGTCCCTAATATGTGAGGCGCACCATGGGTTCTATGAGTTGGGTTCATTGGTTGATCGTTATTGGCGTTGCCGCCGTTCTGTTCGGCGGTGGCGGTAAGCTGTCCTCACTGATGGGTGATGCGGCCAAGGGCATTCGCGCTTTCCGTGATGGCCTGAAGGGTGAAGACGCGCCCAAGTCCGCTGATACGCCTGCTGCACCCCTGCCGCGGACCGATAAGGAAGGCTGATCTTCGGATCTAGCCTCACGACTTTTGCGATTTTGATGTCGCGAAAGCATGCGCCAATGCAGGGTGGAATTTGATGTTACCTGAGATCGGAGCCACCGAACTTATGGTCATTGCGGCGGTGGCCCTGATCGTAGTCGGGCCTAAGGACCTGCCGATGTTGATGCGTAAGCTGGGTCAGTTCATTGCCCGTCTGCGCGGCATGGCCAGCGAATTTCGCGCCAGCTTTGACGACATGGCGCGCCAGTCTGAGCTTGATGACCTGCGCCGCGAGGTCGAGGCCATGCGTAGCGCCCGCTTTGCCGACATCGTACCAGAGGCCTCATCCCAACTCGGCGTTGATGCCTCGGAGGTCATGCAGGAGATCAACCGCTCCCTGACCGCTCCGGATAGCCAAGTCCAACTCCACCCATCCATCGCGTCCGAGCCCGCCGATCAACACGAGGCCCCCAAGCCATGAGTGCGGCCCACGACGATGACCATATCGAGGCTTCGCGCGCGCCCTTGATGGAGCATCTGATTGAACTGCGTCAGCGCCTGATCATCTGCGTCGCGGCCCTGTTTGTCGCCTTTGTGTTCTGCTTCAGTCAGGCCGAGCCGATCTACATGTTCTTGCTCCATCCCTTCGAGATGGCGGCGCAGCTTTTAGCCATGCAAAAGCAGACCGGTGTTCATCACGGCTATTTTGATCTCATGCTGGTGCTGACAGGCTTTAAGGAGGCCCCGAGCCTTGTCGGTCAGAACTTGAAGCTGATCTATACGGCACCGCTGGAGTTCTTCTTCACCAAGCTCAAGCTGGCCGGTTTCGGCGGGGTAATTATCGGATTTCCGGTGATCGCTTGGCAGCTCTATCGCTTTGTTGCGCCAGGGCTCTATGCCAAGGAACGCCACGCCTTCTTGCCATTCCTGCTGGCCTCGCCGGTCCTGTTCATGATGGGTGCGGCGCTGGTCTATTACATCATGTTGCCGTTCGTTCTTTGGTTCTCCCTGTCGCAGCAGATTTTTGGGTCAGGCAATATCACGGTCGAGCTTGTCCCCAAGGTGTCGGACTATCTGACCCTCGTGACCACCTTGGTGCTGGCCTTTGGACTCTGTTTCCAGTTGCCGGTCATTCTAGCGCTCTTAGGACAGGCTGGGATTGTCTCATCCAAGCTGCTGCGCAGCGGACGGCGCTATGCCATCTTGGGCATCTTTGTTGTTGCAGCCATCGTCACGCCGCCAGATCCGATCAGCCAAATCACCTTGGCCTTGCCGCTGATCCTGCTCTATGAGGTCTCGATCTGGTGTGTGTGGATTATTGAACGCAAGCGCATCAAGGCTCAAAAGGCCTAATCGACCACGGATGTCGCCCTGACCTAGGCGGCGAATGGGCCATGGCGATCACGCCATGACCCAAGGTCTCCATTAGTCGTGCGCGGGTTTGGCGGCGCCGGTTTCGACCATCAGATAGGCGATGACGTCGGTGCGGTCCTTGGCGTCCTTGATGCCGAGGAAGGTCATCTTGTTGCCGGGCAGCATCGCCTTTGGATCGGTGATCCAAGTGTCGAGATGTGCGGGATCCCACACATAACCTGCGGCCTTGAGGGCGTCAGAATAGGCATAGCCCTCATGGGAGCCCGCCTTGTGCCCGATGATGCCATAGAGGTTGGGACCGGTCATGTTGGGTCCACCTTCGGCGACCGTGTGGCATGAGCGACAAAGCGCAAACTTGCGCTTGCCATTTTCCATGTCAGCGGCGTTGTAAGGCGCAGGCAGAGAGGCGAGCATCTTGAGCTTGTCCTCTTCGCTGACCTCATGAACCTCTGTCGCTTCCGAGGCTTCAGGAGCCTCAGCAGTTTCTGTCTTGGGTGCGGGCTTGCTGCAGCCAATGAGCAGGGCGGCGAGGCCAACAGCGGCCAATAGGGCAGTGGGGTTACGCACGTGTCTATTCCTTGTCCGGCGAGGGTTAGATGAGGGTGTCGTTGAAGCCGGAGACTAGCCCCGTTCGATGATTTCGCAAGATCACTCTGATGATGTCGGCCGTGAGCGGGTCGATTTCAAGTCCCCTCGCCGAACCTTGGAGTCGACCCGGCGAACCTTGGAGGCCTTGGTCGGTTTTGTCGCATGCCGCACGGGGGGGCGATAGGCAGCCTTGCGGATCAGATCGCTCAATCGCTCGATCGCATCGGCGCGATTGAGCGCTTGGGTGCGAAAGCGATCGGCGGTGATGACGATGATCCCCTCGAGGGTCAGGCGACTGCCCGCCAGCGCTTGCAGGCGAATACTCACAGAATTGGGCAAGGAGCGGGACCGCCGCGCATCAAAGCGGAGCTGAACGGCGGATGAGACCTTATTGACGTTCTGCCCGCCGGGCCCGGAGGCGCGAATGAATGTGATGTCGAGCTCGTCATCCTGAAGGCTGATGGCGTCTGTGATGGGGATCATGGCCTCGTCCCCTAGATCGGAATGACGGTCTTGCCGACCGGGGCCATAGCAATGCCGGCGAGCTTAAAATGCTGCAGGGCAAAGGGGATGGTGATGATCGGCAGGCACAGTAGCGCGCCAATGATCAGGTGAACCAAGGCGACGTACCAGCCGCCCAGCACGAACCAAATGATGTTGAGCAGGCAACCGGCAGATCCTGTGCCAAGGTCGCCGTGACCGGTGACGGTCTCGCGATCAACGACCTTTTGACCAAAGGGGAAGAAGGTGAAGAGACCAATCCGCGCCGCCGCCATGCTCCACGGCAGGCCAATAATGGTGATGCCGAGCAACAGGGCGGCGAGCAGCCACGCGCATCCCGACACAAACCCGCCAAGGACGAACCAGATCAGATTGAGGATCACGGACATTGCGACAGTTCCAGTGCGGGGTTGCCCCTTTCTACAGGAGATTGCTGATTTTGCCGAATGAACTGTGCGGCGCGAAAGATCATCACATTCGGTCTGATAATGGCCAAAATTGGGGTTACAGTCGGCTAAAGTGACGAGGCTACTTTTGGCGAAGCCTGGAGGTCTATCCGATGAGGCAGGGTCTAGTGCTCATAGCCTTCAGCCTGCTGACACTGGCAGCGGTCGCTCGTGCCCAAGAGGTCGCCGCGCCGCCCTCGGATACAAGCGCCGTTGTCGAAGAGTTGGTGATTGAGGGGCGGCCAGTGGGCCCGGCCCTTTGGACGGTTAAGCGCGGGGAGGCTGAAGTGGTCGTGTTAGGCGGCTTGGCGCCCTTGCCCCATCAGCTCACATGGACCTCGCCGCGATTGGAGCGGGCTTTGGGGGTAGCCGATCTGCTGCTGGTGCCGCCGCAAGGTCGGCCGCGCGTCACCGATCTTCCCGGCATGACATTTCGAATTGCAAGCCTGCGCCAAGGCTTGGGTCAGGGGTTGGAGCCGAACCTATCGCCAAGCCTTCGGGCACGCTTTGTCCAAGTCCGCGAGCGTTTGGGAAAGGGGCCGGGTCGCTACGATCACTGGAAGCCTGCCATTGCGGGTTTCATGCTGCTGGCCGATTTTCGCGAACATGAGGGCCTGTCGACGGGCAAGCCCGCCACGACGGTTCAACGCATGGCTAAGGCCCAGCGCGGGCGTCGGCTAAAGATCGAGCCGATGGCCGACATCCATTTGGGGGCCATGGTCAAGTCGGCCGCCAGCCTGACCCCGCTGCAACATGAGGCCTGCTTGACGGCGGCTCTCAACGACATCGAGGCCGAGACGACGCGGGCCCGCACGGCGGCGCAGGCTTGGGCGACGGGCGATTTGGCGACGGTTCGCGCCAATGCCAGCGCCGATCTTCTGGACCGCTGTCTCCTACAGTTGCCCAGCCTGACCAGTCTGTTGGAACAGGATACGGCACAGTCGGTTACGTCCCTGAATCGCGCTCTGAGCCATGCTGGCACGACGGTAGCGATCATCGACCTGCGCCTGCTGTTGCGGGCCAATGGCGTGCTGGATCGTTTGAAGGCGCAGGGGGCTGAGATCAGCGTACCGAGGGATTAGGTTTAATCCCCGCCTCAAGGGCTTGGCGCGCAAGGTCCCTGATCTGGTCCGCGGACAGGGGGCCAAGCGGGTCTGGGGTGGCGGGCTGAAGTGGGCCGACAAGCTGTCCCGCGTTCAATGTCACCACGTGATCGGCCAGCCGTGCAACCTCTTCGGCGTCATGGCTGACATAGACCACCGGAATGGACAGGGTGCGATGGAGGGCTTCCAAAAAGGGCAAGATGTCCGCCCGACTTTGGGCATCGAGGCTTGAGAGTGGCTCATCCATTAACAGCAGGCGCGGCTGGGACAGAAGCGCCCGGCCCAGGGCCACCCTTTGCCGCTCGCCGCCCGACAGATTATCGGTAGACCGTCCGATCAGAGGCTCTAGCCCCAGTAGCGGCACGACCTCATCCAGGGCCATGGTCTTGGGCCCTGACGCTCGGCGATAGCCAAACAGCAGATTGTCCTTCACCGACAGGTGGCTCAGCAGGCTGGACTCTTGAAACACCATGCCAAGCGCGCGTTGGTGCACAGGAACAAAGCGCCGCCCCTCTTGCCAGACCTCGCCATCCATCACGACCCGGCCCGGCAGGCGGGTGAGACCCGCAATGGCCCGCAGAAGGCTGGTCTTGCCCGCGCCTGACGGACCCACCAGAGCGGTGATCCCCTTGGGCGGAATGGTCAGGCTAACCTTGAGCCGAAAGCGTCCCAGCAGGCCGTCGAACTCGGCCTGAATCCCGGCTTTGCTGTCCGCGCCACTCATGGGGCGGTCTTTCGAGCGCGCCGTTCGGTCAGGAACATGGTCAGCAGCACGACAAAACTAAAGATGAGGAGACCCGCTGCGAGCCTATGGGCCTCGCCAAACTGCAGGGATTCGACCAGTTGATAGAGCTTGACCGAAATGACTTCGGTTTGACCCGGTATGCCGCCGCCGATCATCAGGACGACGCCGAACTCTCCGACCGTGTGGGCAAAGACTAAGACGGCAGCGGTCAGGAACCCTCGGCGGGCTTGCGGGACCGCCACGGTGAAAAAGGCGTTCAGGGGTGTCGCGCGCAAGGTGGCCGCCACCTCCATCGGTCTGTCTCCCATGGCTTCAAAGCCATTGCGGATCGGCTGAACCGCGAAGGGCAGGGAATAGACCATCGAACCGATCAGGAGGCCGGGGAAGGTGAAGGCGAGGGATAGGATGCCAAAGGGATGGAGCAGTTCCATCAGCGGACTGCTGGGGGCTAGCAGCAGGAGCAAATAGAAACCCAAGACGGTCGGGGGCAGGACGATGGGCAGGGCCGCAACGGCGGCGATGATCTCTTTCCACCAGACCTTCTGCCGTGCCAGCCACCAGGCCAGCGGGGTCGCCAGCACCAGCAACAGCACGGTCGTCAGGCTCGCAAGCTTCAGGGTCGTCCAGATCACATCGGCCATCGGCTAGGGGGTCTCATAGCCATAGCGGCGGATGATGGCGCGGGCGGTCGGGCTTTTCAAAAAGGCCATAAAGGCCTTGGCCGCTGGGTTGTTCGCGCCGGTCTTGAGCAGAACCGCCTGTTGATCGATGGGGCTATGAAGTTTCGCTGGGACGATCCAGCGTGAACCGTCTGGTTGATTGATCACCTGAGACAGGGCCACGAACCCGACCTCTGCGGCGCCGGTTTGCACAAATTGGAAGGTCTGGGCGATGGAACTGCCCTGCACGATCTTAGGCTTCAGCCGCTCATAGAGGCCCAGCTTGCCAAGGCTCTCGACCGCTGCGAGGCCATAGGGGGCGATGGCGGGATCGGCTATGGCCAAATGCCCCAAGTCCTCGCGTGCGAGAACCTTGCCATTGGCATCAACAAAGCCGTGCCTTGTCGAATAGAGCACCAACCGCCCAATCGCATAGGTAAAGCGGGTGCCGTTGGCCGAAAATCCTTCCCTTTCAGCCTGTTGTGGGCGTTCTTTGTCGGCCGATAAAAAGACTTCAAACGGTGCGCCGTGGGTGATCTGCACATAGATCTGACCGGTTGGCCCAAAGCTAAGATTGGTCTGATGGCCGGTTTTGGCGCTGAAAGCTGCTGCAATCTCTTTGGCGGGCTCCATGAAGTTGGAGGCCACGGCAATCTGCACTGTAGCCGCCGCCGCAGGGGCGACGTTCAGCGCGCAGACGACCGCGATCAGGCCAGATAGCCGCGCCAACACCCCCAAAGGCTTCATCCTTCCAACCCTTTACGCACCAAGACGCAAGGGTAGGTCGCGCAGTCTCTTGCCCGTCGCCGCATAGATAGCGTTGGCGAGGGCTGGGATCACGGGCGGTAGGGCCGGTTCGCCTAGGCCCGTTGGAGGCACGTCGGTCTTGACGAAGGCGACCTCGATCTGGGCTGGAGCAGCATCGATACGAAGGAGTGGGAAGTCACCGAAGTTTTTCTGTGTGACCGCTCCATCAACCTGTTGGATCTTCTGACCCGCGATGGCTTGGGCTAGGCCGTCAATGATCGCGCCTTGCACCTGTTGTTCAGCATGCATGGGGTTGATGATCTGGCTGCCAATGTCACCGGCCACATAGACCTTCTCGACCTTGATGCGGGTGCCTTGGGTCACGGTGATATCGACAATCTCAGCAAAGTAACCAGAGTGGCTGAAATAGAAACCAAAGCCTCGGCCCTTGCCCTCAGCGCTCTTGGTCCGTCCGGTCCAGCCGGCCATGGCGCAGACCTTGTCGATGACACCGCGCGCGCGACCCGTATCGAACACAGGGCCACGGTCATAGAGGGGTACTGCACGCGCAGCGCCCATCGTGCGCCGCATGAGTTCTGGCAGGTCCATGCCACCCGCCTCTGCGACCTCATCGAGGAAGCCTTGGAAGACAAAGGCCATGGCATTGGACGTCGGTGCGCGCAGATAGCCGGTCGGCATATTGGTCGGCACCATCGACTGGCTGAACATCACATTGGCGACGAACTTTGCCGGGAACTCGGCCGGGTTCATGTCGCCAGCGCGCACGGGCCAACCCTTATCGCTGGGCGTCACGAAGTGATCCTTCAGGGCCACAATCGCGCCATTGGCATCCAGTCCCGCCTCGAACTGGTGCCAACCGGCTGGGCGGTAGAAGCCATGCTGCATGTCATCAGCACGGTTATAGATCAGCTTGACCGGACGGCCGGGCAGGGCCTTAGCGATCTGGGCGACCTGCACCATATAGTCGTTCATCAATCGCCGACCAAAGCCGCCGCCGGCCTTGGTGATGTGAACGGTGATGGCGTCTGGGGCGAGACCAAGGGCTTGACCGACCATCTTGCCGCCTGAAGCCGGTGTTTGGCTCGGCGCCCAGATCTCGATCTTACCGTCGCTAAAGAGGGCGGTACAGTTTTGCGGTTCCAAGGTCGCGTGGGCGATGAAGGGGTAGCTATAGCGGGCCGAGACGGTTTTCGCTGCGCTGGCCATGGCACCCGTAGCGTCACCAATCTTGACCAAATCCTTCTGCGCCGCGCCCTTGTGGAGCGCGGCAGCCGCCTGCTCATAGCCCGCCGTCGAGAAGCCGGTTAGGCCGTCGGTCTTCCATTGGGCCTTGAGGGTTTGGCGCGCCTTGTTTGCGGTCCACCAACTGTCCGCGACAATCGCGACCGCATCGTTGGGGCCGCTGGGAATGAGGCCGCTATTGAGCGGAACAATGGCGATAATGCCGGGCAGGGCCTTGGTCGCGGCCTCGTCCATCGACGCAAGCGTGCCGCCAAAGACAGGGCAAAGCTCTATGGCCGCATAGACCATGCCGGGCAGGCTGACATCGATCCCGAACACGGCCTTGCCCTTGACGACGGCAGGGGTATCGACACCGGGAATGGATTGGCCAATGATCTTGAAGTCTGACGCGGCCTTCAGGGGCACGCTGGCCAAGCTTGGCGAGGGCTGGGCCGCCGCCTGGTCGATAAAGGCGCTGTAGGGAGCCGAGCGCCCGCTGGCCTTGTGGTGGATCTGTCCAGACGCGGTGGTTAGGCTTGCCGCCTCAACCGACCAAGCCTTGGCGGCCGCTTGCAGCAGCATCTGACGGGCCGCCGCACCGACTTGGCGCATGGGCATCCAGTTGACGGGCGTTGAGCGACTGCCGCCTGCCGATTGCGGGCCATAGAGGGCTTCATTGGCCAAGGTCGGCTCGACCGTCACTTGCGACCAGTCGACATCCAACTCTTCGGCGATCAGCATGGGCAGCATGGTGCGGATGCCCTGACCGATCTCGGGGTTCTTTGAGCCGATGGTCACGCGATTATCCGCATCGATGCGGATAAAGGCATTGAGCATAACGGGCTTGGCCTTGGTGCCCGCTGCCAGCGCCATGTCGGCGGTGAAGGTCACGGCGGTGCCAGCGGCTAGCGCGACGGTCAGAAAAGCGCGGCGGTTGAGGGTTGAGGAACGGCTCATGCCTTGGCCCCTTCAGAACCTGCGTTAGCAGCCGACTGGATGGCCTTGCGAATCCGCAGATAGGTGGCGCAGCGGCAGAGATTGCCACGCATGGCCGCGTCGATGGCGGCGACGTCGGGCTTGGGCTGGGCGGTCAAGAGGGCTGTGGCCGACATGATTTGCCCTGCTTGGCAGTAACCGCACTGCGGCACGTCCAACTCGACCCAGGCCTCAGTGACCCGCTTGCCAACGGGCGTTGCGGCGACATGTTCGATGGTCGTGACATGCTTGCCCGCAGCGGCGCTGATCGGGGTCATGCAGGCGCGGACGGTCTTGCCGTCAATCATCACCGTACAGGCCCCGCAAAGGCCCGCGCCGCAGCCAAACTTGGTGCCGGGAAGGCCCAAATCTTCGCGAAGGACCCACAGCAACGGCTTTTCCGGATCGGCGGACACGGTCCGCTTGGCGTCATTGACGGTCAACTGCACAGCCATGGGCGATCATCCTGTCCTAAAGTTTCGATGCGAGGGCGAACCTGCTCAATGGGTAACATAGGCTGAGATCACCGTCATCGCCAACAGGCGACATTTGCGGTCTGGGCAGCAGGGTTCTATAGACGCGTTTCTTGTTTCTGTTGCGCCGCCCCGGCGGCTTGAGGCCTTTGCATGTCCCGTATTCTGATCACGTCGGCTCTGCCCTATATTAATGGCATCAAGCATCTGGGCAATCTGGCCGGATCGATGTTGCCAGCCGACGTGTTCGCGCGGTTCCAGCGGGCCCAAGGGCGTGAAACACTGTTCATCTGCGCCACGGACGAGCACGGCACTCCGGCTGAACTGGCGGCTGCGGCGGCGGGTCAGGATGTGGCCGACTACTGCGCCGAGCAGCATCAGTTGCAAAAGGACATCGCCCTTCGGTTTGGCCTGTCCTTTGACTGGTTCGGGCGCTCGTCCTCTCCCCAGAACCGAGACCTCACCCAGCATCTCGCCTCGGCCCTAGAGGCCCAAGGCCTGATCGAGGAGCGGGTGGATCAGATGATCTATTCGCTGGCCGATAAGCGGTTCTTGCCCGACCGCTATGTTGAAGGCACTTGCCCCAAGTGCAGCTTTGAAAAGGCGCGCGGCGACCAGTGTGATGGCTGCGGCGCGTTGCTTGATCCGACCGACCTGATCAATCCCTATTCGACCATCTCTGGGTCGCGCGACATAGAGGTGCGCGATA
>CAISGS010000534.1 GCA_903884915.1 uncultured Caulobacteraceae bacterium
CCGCGAGCGATAGGGCCACGGACTCGAGCGCAAACTGGATCAGGATATCCGACCGCTTGGCCCCAACCGCCATCCGCAGGCCGATCTCACGCGTGCGCTCGGTCACAGCGACCAGCATGATGTTCATGATCCCGACGCCGCCAACCACCAGCGATACGGCTGCGACGGCGGCCAAAAGGATGGTGAAGGTGGCTGTGGCGGCCTGAGAAGCTTGAAGTATCGAGGCCATGTTCTGGGCTTGGAAATCATCGTCCTCGCCCTCGCGGATGCGGTGACGTTCGCGCAGCAAGGTCGTGGCGTCTTCTTGCACGCGGCTGAGGTCATCCTCGCTGGCGGCCTTGATATAGATGGTCTGGACCGTATCACCCTTGACCCGGCGGCCCACCACGCGAGAGCGGACGGCGGGCAGGGGACCTAGAACAATATCGTCCTGATCCTGTCCAAAGCCGCTCTGGCCCTTGGAGGTCAGGACCCCGACGACCTGAAAGGGCGAGGAGCCAACCCGGATGCGCTTGCCCAAAGGGTCAGCCTCTCCGAACAGCTCGCGGGCGACCGTGGTGCCGATCACCGCGACGGTGCGGCCTTGGCGGGCCTCACGCTCGTCGAACATGCGGCCCTGACCGATGGTTAGGTCTCTGGCGATCAGATAGTCGGGCGTGACCCCTTCGATGCGGCTGTTCCAGTTGGTGCCTTCAGCGGCCAGTTGCGCCTGTCCGCGAACGGTTGGTGCGACGGCGGCGACGCCCTCTACCTGCTTGGCGATGGCTTCGGCATCGGCTCCGGTGATGGAGATGTCCGATCCCGCCGCTTGGGCGGCAAAGCCGGATCGCGACGCAGCCGGAGAGACGATGATCAGGTTCGAGCCGAGGCCCGAAATGGCGCTCATCACCCGTTGCTGCGCGCCCAGACCAATCGAGGTCATCATCACGACGGCTGCGACGCCGATGACGACGCCGAGCGAGGTGAGGGCACTGCGCATCGGGTGGGCAGCGATGGCGCTGGCGGCAAAGCGGATCAGGTCCTTGGACTTCATGATTTGGCCCCTTCGTCGCTGACGATCAGGCCGTCGCGAAAGCCGACCCGCCGACGGGCCCGCGCGGCGACATTGGCATCGTGGGTGACGAGGATGACGGTCAGCCCTTCGCTATTAAGCTGTTCAAACAGGGCCATGACGTCCTTGCCCGTTGAACTGTCGAGCGCGCCCGTGGGCTCGTCGGCTAGCAACAGGTCGGGATTGTTGGCAAGTGAGCGGGCGATAGCGACGCGCTGTTGCTGGCCCCCAGACATCTGGGTCGGGCGATGGTGACGGCGGTCGGCCAGCCCGACCTTGGCCAGCATCTCTGCGGCCCGCTCGCGGCGCTCCTTCACCTCGATACCAGCATAGACCATCGGCAGTTCGACATTTTGCAAAGCGCTGTAACGGGGCAGAAGCTGAAACGATTGAAAGACAAAGCCGATCCGCTGATTGCGAAAATGAGCCAGCCCGTCATCGTCCAGATGGCTGACATCCTCGTCCTCGAACAGATATTGGCCGCTGGTGGGCCGGTCTAGCCCGCCAAGGATGTTCATTAGGGTCGACTTGCCTGAGCCTGATGGCCCGGTAATGGCTAGATAGGATCCGCGCGGAAAGCTGAGCGATACTCCAGCCAGAGCCGCGACCGTCTCATCCCCCATCTGGTAGGTCTTTTTGAGGTCTCGAAACGCGATCATGACCGAGCGCCTAGGTGCGCGGACGTGGGGAGGACCCGCCGCCGAAGGGCGATCTCATGGTCGGCAAGGGCTTGGGGCCACCGCCAATGATCACCTGGTCGCCCGGCTTGATCTCGCCTTCGATTTCACTGAATGAGCCATCTGAGGCCCCTACGCGCACCGGCACGGGCCAAGGCTTCTTGTCTTTGAGGATCCAGACGACGCCGGGGGGCTTGCCGCGCTGAGGGCCGCCGCGACCACCGAACTGGCTTTGCATGACGGTCAGGCGGGCACGTTGATCAGGCTTGAGGAGGGGGGTGAGTTTCGCAAAGGCCTCGTCCCGCGCGGCGCGGCGAGCCTTGGGGTCTTCACCCGCTTTCATCATCTTGGCGCGCATCTCTTCGAAGATCGGCTTGGCCTTCGCCTTTTGATCGGCGGTGAGGTCCAACTGTTCGAGGAACCTTGCGCTGCCGCCTGCACGGCCGCCGGGACCGCCTGCCCCTTGAGGCCGACCGCCAGCGCTTTGGCCGCCGGGACCACCACCGCCACCGGGAGGGCCACCGACAACGGTCGGGGCTTGCATATCAGCAGGCTTAAAGCGCAGAGCTGCTGCGGGCACCTTCAAGACGTTGGGGCGTTCTTCAATCACCACATCGGCATTGGCGGTCATGCCGGGCAGCAGGCGTCCGCCCTTATTTTCAGCCTGAGCAATGACAGCATAGGCGACAACATTTTGCTGGGTTTCAGGCTGCTTGCGCACCTGTGTGACCGCGCCTTGGAAGGTTTCATCGGGATAGGCATCGACCGTGAACTTTACGGTCTGGCCTTCACGCACCTGTCCAATATCGGCCTCATCGACCATAATCTTGACCTGAAGCTTGGAGAGGTCCTGCGCGATCTGGAACAGCACGGGGGCTTGGAAGCTGGCCGCGACGGTCTGGCCGGGATCGATCTTGCGGTCGACGACCACGCCATCGATGGGCGAGAGGATCTGCGTGCGGCCAAGATCGTAGCGGCTGGCCTCTAGACCGGCCTTGGACTGTTCGACCCGCGCGCTCTGGGCGGCGATCTGAGCCCGGGCGAGGGCAACGCCTGCCTCTGAGCGTTTCACAGCGGCGGTGGCTTGATCCAGCGCCTGTCCCGAGGCAAAACCCTGATCAGCCAGAGATTTGACGCGGCGATAGGCGGCTTGATCGACCTCGTTCTGGGCCTTGGCCTGCTCGAGGGCGGCGCGTTGTTGGGCCAGAGCGGCGGTTACCGCCCCAAGGTCTGCCGTGCCTTGATTGACGCGGCTGGCATAGGTCTTGGCATCAATGACGGCGAGGACGTCGCCTTTGGAGACCGGACTGTTGAAGTCGACCAGAACCTGCGACACCAGACCCGACAGCTGTGAGCCGACCTGTACTGTCACGAGAGCTTGAACATTGCCCGACGCTGAGACCGTCTTGGTCACGTCGCCGCGCTCGATGGCGGCGAACCGGAACGGATCGACCTTTGGCTTGGGCTTGAGCAACTGACAGCCGCCCATGAGCAGCAGAAGACTGCCGACAACCGCAAAGCCGATAAGGACGGGGCGGGGAAGTTTCAGCAGGCGCTGGGCGATCGGGTTCAAAGCCATGGGCAATCCAAACGGGAACAAAATGGGCACTAAGCCTAAGGCTTGTCTCGGTCTAACGGCCTACCAGCATGAATCCGGCGGCCCTATCGTCACTAGACTGCGAAATCACCGACAAAGGGGTTGGTTTTACGCTCGGCACCGAAGGTCGACATCGGGCCGTGGCCAGGAACGAACTGAACATCATTGCCCAGAGGCCAGAGCTTGGTCGTGATCGACTCGATCAGTTGGTTGTAATTGCCCTTCGGGAAATCAGACCGCCCAATCGAGCCCTTGAACAGCACGTCACCGACCTGTGCAAAGCGCGACTCGCGGTGGAAGAACACCACGTGACCGGGGGTGTGGCCGGGGCAATGGAGAACCTCGAACTGGGTTTCACCGAGGGTGACGACATCGCCGTCATGTAGCCAGCGGTCTGGCGTAAAGCTCTGGGCGCCGACAAGGCCGTATTTGGCGCCGCTTTCGGGAATGTCGTCGATCCAGAACTGGTCGTCAGGGTGAGGACCTTCGATGGGCACGCCGGTCGCGGCCTGCAGCGCCGCCGCGGCTCCGGCATGGTCCAAGTGCCCGTGGGTGATCCAGATCTTTTCGAGGGTCAGGCCTTGGTCGGCTATGGCCTTGAGCAGGCGGGGCATCTC
>CAISGS010000535.1 GCA_903884915.1 uncultured Caulobacteraceae bacterium
ACCGCCGAGTTTCTGGCCTTCAGTCGAAGGGCGGGCAATGACCTATCAACGCCGCGTCCCGACCTGCATTTTGCTGGCCTCAAGCCCGGCGACCGCTGGTGCCTCTGTGCCCCACGCTGGAAAGAGGCGCTGGATGCAGGGGCTGCCCCCGGTGTGGTGCTCGAAGCTACCCACGAAGAGACCCTCGCCATCGTCACCTTAGATGTGCTCAAGGCCTATGCTGTGTCGGCCTAACCGCGCGAAGGCGGCTAGGCCTTTTGCATCAGGCGATGGTCGCGCCGCCGTCAACGACGATGTTTTGACCGGTCATGAAGGAGCCTGCGGCTGAGGCCAAGAACACGGCGGCACCGGCGATCTCATTGGGCTCACCAATCCGGCGCAGCGGGCTGCCGCTGGTCGCGCGCTTAAGGGTCTCAGGATTTTCCCAAAGAGCCTTGGCAAAGTCGGTGCGGATCAGGCCCGGCGCGATACAGTTGACCCGGATATTGCTGGGGCCATATTCGCAGGCCAGATTGCGGGCGAGCTGGAAGTCCGCCGCCTTGGAGATATTGTAGGCCCCGATCACGGTCGAGCCGCGCAGGCCCCCGATGGAGGAGATGATGGTAATCGAGCCATCCTTGCGCTCGGTCATTTCCGGAATCACCATCTGGATCAGCCAGTGATTGGCAATGACGTTATTTTCCAAGATCTTGCGGAACTGATCGTCGGCAATCCCGGCCATCGGGCCATAATAGGGATTGGAGGCGGCGTTACAGACCAGAATATCGATCTTGCCAAAGGCCTTGCGGGTCTCGTCGACCAGGCGCTGAAGATCTTCCTTCGAGGAGATATTGGCGGGAACAGCAATGGCGGCGCCGGGATGGGCGGCATTGATTTCAGCCGCCACCTCTTCGCAAGGTCCAGCTTTACGAGAAGAAATCACCACCTTGGCCCCGTGGTCGGCCATGCGCTCGGCCACAGCCCGGCCAATGCCGCGCGATGAGCCGGTGATGATGGCGACCTTACCGGTCAGATCGAAGAGGTTCATGGCGTTTCCCTAATGAGATTTTTTGTTTCAAACCGTTGTTAGAGCCAACTTGGCGGCAGGCTGGCGACAGGTCAAGTCTGAGCGGTTAGGCGTCCGGCGTCAGGCGCGCCTCAACCGCGGCAAGGGCCGTGCGGGCCACATCACCCATCATCGGCGTGATCTTAAAGTCCTTAGGCGTATAGACCCGCCGCACACCCATCTGCTTGAGCATCATGGCATCCTGCGGTGGGATAATGCCGCCGACGATGACCGGCACATGGTCCATTCCCTCGATCCGCATCAGGCGCACAACCTCCTGCACCAGATCCAGATGCGAGCCGGACAGGATCGACAGGCCGATCACATGGGCGCGCGTATCCTTGGCCCTTTGCACGATCTCGGCAGGGGTTGAGCGGATGCCATCATAAAAGACCTCCATACCCACGGCGCGGGCGCGGGTGGCGATCTGTTCGGCACCGTTGGAGTGACCGTCAAGGCCCGGCTTGCCGACGAGGAAGCGCAAGGTTTCGCCGAGCGCCTCGCTGACGCGGGCCACTTCCTTTTG
>CAISGS010000536.1 GCA_903884915.1 uncultured Caulobacteraceae bacterium
GCGCCGCCAAGGGCTATCCGCTGATCTTGGTCATGCCCGAAAGCATGTCGATCGAGCGTCGTAAGATGCTGGCCCTCTTGGGCGCCAAGCTCGAGCTGACCCCGGCCGAAAAGGGCATGCGCGGGGCGGTTAACCGGGCGCAGGAACTGCTCGGTGAAATTCCCGGCTCGGTGATGCCGCAGCAGTTTGAAAATGAAGCCAATCCCCTGATCCACCGGGTCTCGACGGCCGAAGAGATCTGGAACGATACGGCAGGGTCCGTCGATGCTGTGGTCTGCGGCGTCGGCACGGGCGGCACCATCAGCGGCATCGGCCAAGTGCTGCGTGCCCGCAAGCCCGGTCTGAAGATGATTGCCGTTGAGCCTGAGGCCTCGCCGATTCTGTCGGGTGGCCAGCCGGGTCCTCACAAGATTCAAGGTATTGGGGCAGGCTTCGTGCCCGGCATTCTCGATCGCGGCGTCATTGATGAGGTGATCCAGGTCTCGAACGACGACGCCTTTGACATGGCCCGCAAGGCCGCGCGCATCGAGGGTATTCCAGTGGGTATTTCGTCGGGAGCCGCCCTCGCCGCCGCCTTCCGCGCTGCAAGCCGCGATGAATATGCTGGTAAGGTGATCGTTGCGATCATCCCAAGCTTTGCTGAGCGCTATCTGTCGACGGCGCTGTTCGACGGACTTTAGGGTCTAAACGCGCGTGATGCTGGCGCCGCGCTAGTATCAGGCGCGGCTATGGCGTCCGATGGCGGCATAGAGCGCTGATGGCAAGATGGGCTTTGCGACGTGGTCGTTCATCCCTGCGGCCAAGCAATCATCAATATCTTGCGGCTCTTCGGCTGCCGACAGGGCAATGATCGGCACGGTCGCATGGGCACCGCCCATGGCTCGGATAGCGCGGGTCGAGGCGTGGCCGTCCATGCCCGGCATGCGAATATCCATCAGGATCAGGTCAAAATCCTTGCGCTGGGCGGCATAGATCGCGCTCTGACCATTTTCGACCGCCTCGATCTCGCAGTCCAAGGGCTTAAGGATGGTCTTGATCAGCTCTTGGCTAAAGGCATTGTCTTCGGCCAGCAGGATGCTCATACGCTGGGTGGGCACCGCTTCGGGCAGCACTGTGGCCAAGGGCTCTGAGGCATCAAGCGGCAGGTCCAGCTCAAACCAGAACTGCGCGCCGCCGCCGGCGATATTTTCAGCCCCGATGGTGCCGCCCATCAGCTCAACCAACTGACGGCTGATCGATAGGCCAAGGCCCGCACCGCCGGTCTTGGCTTGGAGCGGAGCATCGGCGGCCGTCACCCGATCAAACAGGCGCGGCAGCAGGACGGGATCGAGGCCTGTGCCCGTATCGGTGACATTGATCCGAATTTTCGCCCGGTCCTGCTGGGTTTTCAGCAGCAGCTTCAGCCCGATTTCGCCGCCAGATGAGTGTTTGGTGGCATTGCTGACCAGATTGAACAGGATCTGACTGATCCGGCCTGGATCGCCGACCGTCAGAGGGATGGTGTCGGGAAGGTCCACGCTCAGGGACAGGCCCTTGGCCCGCGCCTCACCCGTCATCACCTCGACAACATTGGTTAGGGTATCAGACAGGCGGAAACTTTCTTCGACCAGACGCACCGTGCCAAATTCGAGACGGCTAATATCCAGCACATTATTGACGATGGCCATCAACTGGCGGCTGGCATCCTGAACCAGGTCCAGATAGTGCCGGTCGCGGTCATTGAGCCCGCCATCGGTGCCGATCATCTCGCTCAGACCAATAATGCCGGTGAGGGGGGTGCGAAGCTCGTGGCTGAGGGTTGACAGGAACTCCGACTTGGACCGAGCGGCAGCCTCGGCAATGGCCTTTGCCGCCTCGGCCTCTTGCTCAGCGATCTTGCGGTCGTGAATGTCACGAACAATGTCGATCCATTCGAGAACCTCGCGATTGGGACCGAGCAGAAACCGGATATTGCTCTGCAGCCAGATCCAGCCCCTCGTCTTGTGCAGATAGCGATATTCGACGGGGATGCGGTTGCTATTCTCACCCTTGGCGATCATCGCGCGAACAGCCGCGATGGCGAGCTTCCAATCTTCGGGATGGACGCGCCGGGTCGGGCGCTGGCCGACCATCTCCTTGGCGTCATAGCCGGTGACCGTGACCACAGCGGGCGAGATGTAGGTACAGGTCCCGTCGCCGCGAACCCGCATGATCATGTCGCGGCTATAGGTGGTCAAGAACCGCAGGTGCCGTTCGCTCTCGACCAGATCCTGATCCTTCTGGCGCAGCTCGGTAATATCGATGGTGATGCCAAACAGGGCCGGATGGGCAGATTTCGAGCTCGGCTCACGCTCGACGCGGGACCAGAGGTGACGCAAACCAAGGGTCGGGTGATTGAGCCTAAACTCCGCGAAGGCTGGGCCGGTCTGGTTGAGCCCCGCCATGACCATCTGGCCCATTAGGTGACGGTCTTCTTGCACGAACCGTTCGAGCATCGATGCAGACGTAACCGGCTGATCCGCTGACAGACCGTGGATCTCGTACATGGTCTCTGAAAATATGATGTTGTTGCTGGGCGTCAGCAGCCGCCAATAGCCTACCCGAGCCACAGTGGTGGCCATGATCGCGGCGGTTAGGTCGTCGAAACTGCCCGCCTCGTCGGCATCCAAGCTCTGGCCATAGACAATGTCGCCCGTCGGCTTTGGCAGTTCGTGCACGGACTTATTATCAGGCATGAGGGCGAAGCTACGCTGACGGGACCTAAGAGTTCACCCTTAATGTAGCACTATCTATATATCGAAGTAGATAAAATTGTTTGCTCTATCGCAGATTATAGGGGGGGGTATTTCGCGCCAGAAGTTTCAAAAAATATCTGAAATTACCGATATTGCCACGTGAAGGGCCAAACAGTTCTTGTTTGACCTCAAAGGAAACGGGCGAGGCTATTGGCCCCGCCCGTTCGAAATGGTCACCAAGGTCTAGGCTGTGGCCTAGAGGGTGCGGGCGATCAGCACCTTCATGATCTCATTGGCCCCGCCATAGATGCGCTGGATACGAGCATCCTTATACATCTGGCCGATGGGATATTCGGTCATATAGCCGTAGCCGCCGAACAGTTGCAGGCATTCATCGACGATCTTGCACTGCAGATCGCTGACCCAATATTTGGCCATAGAGGCGGTTGCCGCATCCAGCTTGCCCGCCATCAACAGGTCGGTGCAGTGGTTGACAAAGACCTTGGCGACGGTGGCTTCGGTCTTGGCTTCGGCCAGCTTGAACTGGGTATTTTGGAAGTCGATGATGCGCTGGCCAAAGGCCTTGCGGTCCTTGACATACTCGATCGTCACCTGCAACGCCCGCTCAATCATGGCCAGGCCCTGGATGGCGATGATCAGGCGTTCCTGCGGCAATTGCTGCATCAGCTGAACAAAGCCCTTGCCCTCTTCGGCACCCAAGAGGTTCGAGGTTGGGACCCGAACATCATTGAAGAACAGTTCAGAAGTGTCTTGGCTCTCTTGACCGACCTTGTGCAGGTTGCGGCCGCGCTCAAAGCCCTCGACCTCATCGGTCTCGACCATGATCAGCGACGTGCCCTTAGAGCCCAGCGTGGGATCAGTCTTGCAGACGACGCAGATCAGGTTGGCGGTTTGGCCATTGGTGATGAAGGTCTTTTGACCGCTGATCACATAGTGGTTGCCGTCCTTCTTGGCGGTGGTCTTGACCCCTTGAAGGTCCGAGCCAGCGCCGGGCTCGGTCATGGCGATGGCCGTGACCAGTTCGCCGGAGATGATCCGGGGCAACCAGCGCTGCTTTTGCTCTTCGGAGCCATAGTGGTTGATATAGGGGGCGACGATGGCGTTGTGCAGGGTGATGCCGAAGCCCTCGACGCCCTTCAGGCCCATCTGCTCCATGATCACGACCTCGTGGCGGAAGTCACCGCCAGAGCCGCCATATTCTTCGGGCAAGGAGACGCCGAGAAGCCCGGCTTCACCGGCAATGTTCCACAGCTTGCGGTCCACGACGCCATTGTCGCGCCAGCGCTGGACGTCAGCCGGCGCGGCGTGATCGTCGAAGAACCGTCCGACAGCAGCTTCAAAGATGTTGAGCTCTTCAATGTCCATGAAGGCTGGCTTTTCAACGTTCAGAACGCCCATGATGTTTCCTGTCTTTTATGTCGTTGATCGTGATGTGGTTCAGAAGCGGTCAGCGGCAAGCGCCATCATGGTCGCTGAGCCGGTCTTGAGTTTGGCCAGATGGGATCCGGTATCGGGCAGGACCCGCTCGACAAAGAACCGGCCCGTGACCAGCTTGTCGGCATAGAAGGGATCGCTTGATCCTTCGGCGATCTTTGCGGCGGCGGCCTTGGCGATCAGGGCCCACATATAGGCGGTTCCCGTCAGGCCAAAGAGGTGCAGATAGTCGCTGGAGGCGGCCCCGGCATTGTCTGGGTTTTGCAGGCCATTGGACATCAGCCACATTGTGGCCTCTTGCAGTTGGGCCTTGGCGGTCTGGAGGCCCTCGACAAAGACCTTGAGCGTCTCGTCTTCGTCATGATCGGCGATGAAGGCGTCAATCTCGGCAAAGAAGCTCATCACGGCTCGGCCACCACTGGCGGCCAGCTTGCGACCGACCAGATCGAGGGCCTGAACGCCGTTGGTGCCCTCATAGATCAGGGTGATGCGCACATCGCGCATATATTGCGAGGCCGCATAGCTTTCGGTGAAGCCCGACCCGCCATGAACCTGCAGCGAGTCCGAGGCGATCTTGAAGCCCTTGTCGGTGAAGAAGCCCTTCAGGACCGGGGTCATCAGGCCCATATAGTCGTGAGACTTTTGACGGACCTCCGCATCGGGGCTCTTGGTCGCCAGATCGCCGTGCATACCGGTCCAGAGCATGAAGGCTCGTCCGCCTTCGAGAATGCACTTGGACTCCATCAACATCCGCCGCACATCGGGGTGGACGATGATGGGATCAGCCGGGCCGTCGGCGTTCTTGGGGCCGGTTAGGCTGCGGCCCTGAAGGCGATCCTTGGCGAAGGCCACAGCACCCTGATAGGCGGCTTCGCCTTGGGCTAGGCCTTGCAGGCCGACCCCGAGGCGGGCCTCGTTCATCATCACGAACATGATCTTGAGGCCGTTATTCTCCTCGCCGATCAGCCAACCGGTCGCGTCCTCATAGGACATGACGCAGGTGGCGCTGCCGTGGATGCCCATCTTCTCTTCTAGGCCGACACAGTTGGCGCTGTTGCGTGCACCGGGATGGCCTTGAGCGTCGGGAAGATGCTTGGGCACGATGAACAGGGAGATGCCCTTGACGCCAGCGGGCGCGCCCTCGATGCGGGCCAGCACCAGATGGACGATGTTCTCGGCCA
>CAISGS010000537.1 GCA_903884915.1 uncultured Caulobacteraceae bacterium
GCCCGTTAGAGGATTACGTCGCACCAAGTAGTTTACTTGAAATCACTTCATTCATTCAGTTTTTGTCTGAGACTCTGAGTGGCAGGCGGCCGCGGCAGCTGAGCAGCAGCTCACTGGCACAGAGCCAGACTGCCAGTGCTGCGACCATTCGGTCCGGTCTGGGGATTGATCGCAAAGCCAAGGCCCCACTGGGCATTTTCTGGCAGGCCCATGGGCAGGCCCGCATCCAGATCAGGGGTTAAGAACGGCATCTGGCTGCCCAGTTTGCGCAGCGGCAGGTCACCGATCTGGTTGGTGCTCATCAGGGCGAGGGTCTCGGACGCCAAAATGCGCGCGCCATTGGCCCCTTCGCCGCCCCCTAGGATCATCTGCAAGAAGGCCAGATAGTCGGGTGCGGTACTATAGAGCCCGCCGCCGCCGCCCCAAAATTCTGGGGTCTCATTGATCGGTAGGGCGAAGGGCATCAGGGCGCCATCGGGACCCCGGGCATGAAGACCCGCAAGCCGCGCCAACTGTTCGGGTCCCGGTAGGAAGTGGGTGTCGGCCATGCCGAGCGGGCCTGTAATGTGATCGCGGACATAGACATCCAACGCCTTGCCACTGACCGCCTCAACGACCAGTCCGGCCCAGTCAATACCGATGCCATATTCCCACTGGGCGCCCGGATCAAAGGCCAGCGGTAGGTCCAAAGCCGCCTTAAGGCCGGTGCCAATGCCCGGCGTGCCCGCCTGCTGCGCATAGCGCACCAGATCGGCGTTCCACATGTCATAGGCAAAGCCCGATGTGTGGGTCAAAAGCTGTCGCAGAGTGATGGGGCCAGCAGCCTCGCGCAGGATCGGCTCGCCCGTGCCCTTAAAGCCCTCCAACACCTTGGGGCTGGCCAAGGCGGGCAGGACGCTGCCCAAGGGCTGGTCCAGACCGATCAGGCCCTGCTCAACCAACTGCATGGCCGCAACCGTGGTTATGGCCTTGGTCATGGAGGCGATGAAGAAAACATCGTCGACGCTGAGGGCCTGATCGCTGCCCAAGGCCTTCGGTCCAAAGGCGCCGCTATAGATCAGGGCCCCGTCCTTGCTGGCCATGGCCACATAACCGGGCAGGGCAGGGTTGGCACTATGGGCCGCGAGGGCCTGATGGATGGCGGTCATGGGCGGGCGTTCCGAGAGGCGTTCTGACGACGGTTCGCTCCATATGGGACGAAGGCCATTGGCCTGTAAACCGAAAGGCCTAAGTCGGCGCGGTCAAATCCTTTACAAAAGCTTAACCCCGAAGCCAAAGCCCTCTAGTCTGGACGGCATGAACGCTCCGGCCTCCGTGATTCTTAGCCCCCAGATCCATCCCGACACCACCCCGGTGATGGCGCAATATTTTGACGCCAAGTCGCGCCAGCCCGATGCGTTGGTGTTCTTTCGCATGGGCGATTTTTACGAGCTGTTCTTTGACGATGCGGTCAAGGCGGCGGAGGCCCTGGGCATTGCCCTGACCAAGCGCGGCAGCCATGGCGGCGAGCCGATCCCCATGTGCGGGGTGCCCGTCCATGCCTCTGAAGCCTATCTGGCCAAGCTGATCCGCAGCGGCTTTAAGGTCGCGGTCTGCGAGCAGATGGAAGACCCGGCAGAGGCCAAAAAGCGTGGCTATAAGTCCATCGTGCGCCGCGATGTGGTGCGGATCGTCACGCCGGGCACCCTGACGGAGGATGGCCTTTTAGATGCGCGCGGAGCCAATCGCTTGGCCGCCATTGCCGTGCGCGGCGGGCAGGCCTCGGTGGCCAGTGTCGAACTATCGACCGGCGATGTTGAGGCCCTTGTCATGGAGCGTGAAGGCTTGGCGGCGGCGCTGGCGGCCCTGCAACCGTCTGAAATCCTCGTGCCCGATCGTCTGTTCGCTGATGAGGTCGTGTCAGCGGCCCTCAAGGCGGTTTCGGGTCTGGTGCAGCCCATGGCCTCGGCCTTAGCAGAGCCGGGCGCGTCAGAGGCGCGGCTCAAGCGGCTCTATGGCGTCGATACGCTCGATGGGTTTGGCGCCCTGACGGGGGCGGAGATCTCGGCTCTGGGCCTGATCGCGGCCCATCTGGAGACCACGCAGGCGGGCAAGCTTCCGGCCCTGCGTCCACCGCGCCGCGCGGGGGCCTCTGACGTCATGGCCATTGATCCGGCCACGCGCTTTAGTCTTGAGATCGACCGGACCCAGAATGGGGGCCGCGAGGGCTCGCTGCTGGCGGCTATCGACCGGACCGTGACGGCGGGCGGGGCGCGGCTCTTGGCGGCGCGTCTGGCAAGGCCGCTATTGTCACCCACGGCCATTGAGGCGCGGCTGGATGGGGTGGGCTGGTTCTTGGAGCGGCGCAGCCTTCGCGCGCGGCTGCGCGATCAGCTCAAGGGCTCTGGCGACATGGCCCGCGCCCTGTCGCGTCTGGCGCTGGGCCGAGGCGGGCCGCGTGATCTGGGCTGTCTGCGCGATGGGCTGAAGGCAGGCGAGGCCATAGCCGCTGCGATCCTGTCGGGTGGCGGGCAAGAGGGGATGGAGGGGCCACCGCCGGAACTGGCCGAGGCCCTGTTGGCCCTGACCCCTTCGCTCCATCCCGAACTGGCGCGGTTCTTAGCGACCTTGAGCGAAAATCTCGGAGACGATTTGCCCGCACAGGCCCGCGATGGCGGCTTTGTTGCGCCCGGTGCGCGGCCCGAACTGGACCAGACCAGAGCCCTGCGCGACGATAGCCGCCGGGTGGTGGCTGCGCTGGAACAGGCCCTGATCGCTGAAACCAGCGTGCCGCTCAAGATCAAGCACAATGCCGTGCTGGGCTATTTCGTCGAGGCCACGGCCAAGCAGGGCGAGGCCCTGTTTCAGCCGCCTTGGAACACGCGTTTCATCCATCGCCAGACCCTGGCCAATCAGGTGCGGTTCACGACCACCGAACTGGCCGAACTGGACGCCAAGATCGCGCAGGCGGCGGAGCGGGCCCTGGCCATCGAGGTCCAGACCTTTGAGCTGTGGCGCGCTGAGGCTCAGGCCCTTGCCGCCCCCATCCAGGCCGCCGCCGAAGGGGCCGCGCGGATCGATGTCGCCGCTGCCCTGTCCGAATGGGCCGATGATGTGCAGGCGGTGCGGCCGATCCTTGACGAGAGTCTGGTGTTCGAGGCCGAGGGGGCGCGCCATCCGGTCGTTGAGGCGGCGGTCAAGCGTCAGGGCCTGCCCTTCACCCCCAATGACTGCCTGCTCGATGGAGCCGGGCTGGCTGGGGTGCGGCTGGCGGTGGTGACGGGGCCGAACATGGCCGGTAAATCGACCTTCCTGCGCCAGAACGCGCTGTTGGCTGTGCTGGCCCAGGCCGGAGCCTATGTGCCCGCCACGCGCCTGCGTCTCGGCGTTGTTGACCGGCTCTTTAGCCGTGTCGGAGCGGGGGATGATCTGGCCCGGGGTCGGTCGACCTTCATGACTGAGATGGTTGAGACCGCCGCCATCCTGACCCAAGCCACAGCGCGGTCCTTGGTCATTCTGGATGAGATTGGCCGAGGTACCGCGACCTATGACGGTCTGGCCATTGCCTGGGCCTGCGCCGAGGCCCTGCATGACGTCAACCGCTGCCGCGCCCTGTTCGCCACCCACTATCATGAGCTGGCCAAGCTCGAGACCCGTCTGGCCAGTGTCGGCAACCTGTCCCTGCGCGCCAAGGAATGGAACGGCGATCTGGTGTTCCTGCATGAGGCCAAGCCCGGACCGGCTGATCGGTCCTATGGGGTACAGGTCGCCAAGCTGGCCGGTGTGCCGATGGCGGTCGTGGCGCGGGCACGCGAGGTCCTGCAGCGGTTAGAGAGCGAAACCGCTTCGCCGGTTCGGCTGGATGACCTGCCCCTATTTTCTTCTCCCCCTGCGGTCGCTGTGCCGAACGCGCCGTCCAAGGTCGAGGCGGATCTGCGAACGTTGGACCTTGATGGCATGTCCCCGCGCGAAGCGATGGATGTTCTCTACCGGTTAAAATCCCTCATTACATAGATAATTATAAGTATTGAATTTGTATTTCTGAATAATAGTTGTCATTACTTTAAATAATTTTATGTATTTACCTTTTGTTTATGATCGATCTTTAGAACGGTCGTTGCGGCAAAATGCTGCTCAATTTCTAAAATGGAAATTGAATACTCAGGAACAAGGGTTATCGCTATGGAAAATAGCATCAATACCAATGTGGGGGCGTATCTCGCTCTGCAAAATCTCACCACCACCTCGATGGAGCTGAGGTCTACTCAAAACCGCATCAGTACAGGACGCAAGGTCGACACAGCGGTCGACAATGGCTCGACCTGGGCTATCGCGCAAAATCTTCGCGGCCAGTCGTCATCCTTGAATGCCGTAAAAAACTCTCTCGATCGGGCCCAGTCCACGGTGGACGTCGCTCTGTCCGCAGGCGGAAACGTTTCTGATCTTTTGAATCAGATGAAAGAGAAGGTTCTGGCCGCTTCGGACCTGTCGCTTGACACTACGAGTCGGCTTGCCCTCGCAGAAGACTTTAAGGTGTTACGCGAGGCGATCAAGAAGACGGTGGCGAATGCGGAGTTCGTCGGAACCAACATGCTGAAGACCGGCGGCATCAATGTCAGCGCCCTGGCCAATGTCAACGGATCGTCCGTCATTACCGTGGTGGCCCAGAGTTTGGCTTTGGGCGGCCCCAACATTACCTTCAGTGTCGGATCGACGATCGCGACCTCCACACTCGCCTCGAGCGTGCTTTCCAAATTGAACACCTCTATCACCAACGTCAATACGAAGCTTGGCATTATTGGCGCACAGTCCAAGGCAATCGGGCTTCATCTGACCTTTGTCCGCAAGTTGCAGGACAGTCTGGATGGCGGGGTCGGCAACCTGGTTGATGCCGATATGGCCAAGGAAAGCGCCAAGCTGCAGTCCCTCCAGACCAAGCAGCAACTGGGGATCCAGGCGATTTCGATCGCCAACCAATCGACCTCAACGATCATATCGCTGTTCCGATAGCGCCACCAAAATTTAAGACATTTTCCAAAATTAGAAGGTGAGAACGTGCGCGTTCTCGCCCTTTTTTTATAATAAAAATGGTTAATTTTAATGTTTTTATATTAACTACATAGTAATAACTTGAACTATCTTTTATTATATTAAAGTAATTTTAGTCATTTATTGCCAATATTGGAGTGCGGCATGGAGCCGTCTGTACCTAAAATAGGTACTTAACACTCTTAAATGGAGCGCCTCAATGGCTATTAACAGTATTAATACAAACGATGGTTCGTTCGTTGCCCTGCAAAATATGGCTGCGACCAGTACCTCTCTGCGGGAAACGCAAGATCGGATCAGCACCGGTAAGAAAATTGCCAATGCTAAGGACAATGGCGCGATCTGGGCCATTTCTCAGAACCTGCGTGGGGCGTCTCAGTCGATCAATGCGGTAAAGCAGTCACTGGACCGCGCGCAGTCGACGGCCGATGTGGCCATCACCGCCGCAACCAATGTTTCGGACCTCTTGGTTCAGATGAAGGAAAAGGCCTTGGCGGCAACCGACGCGGCACTGGATACCCAATCCAGACTGGCGCTCAATGACGATTTCAAGGTTCTGCGCGATACGGTCAAAAAGACGGTCGATAATGCCGATTTCAACGGCACAAACATGATTAAAACCGCCGGCACCAGCATGTCGGCCTTGGCCAACGTTACTGGTACCAATGTCATTACCATTCAGGCGCAGTCGATGGCCTTGGGTAGTGCTAACTTAACGGGCCTGTCTACGACGAGCAGCTTTAATACTGCTGCGACTGCTCAAACCATTTTGGGTAGCGTCAACACAGCGATTAATAAAGTGAATAGGTCCCTTGCCACCATGGGCGCACAGTACAAGGCTGTAGCCTTGCACAACACCTTTATGGCTAAGCTTCAAGACAACCTCGATTCTGGTGTTGGTAACCTGGTCGATGCGGATCTGGGCCGAGAAAGTGCGCGGCTTCAGTCTCTTCAGAGCCGGCAACAGTTGGGTGTTCAGGCGGCCTCAATCGCCAATCAGTCAA
>CAISGS010000538.1 GCA_903884915.1 uncultured Caulobacteraceae bacterium
AAAGCGCTCGGCTTGGCGGCATGATCACGGAGCCGACAAATTCCAATCCCGGCTCGCGGTCTTTGGCTAAGAGGAGTGGCCCGTCGAGATCTACGAACCCGACCCCTTGGGCGATGATCATGGCGGGGGCCATGGAGAGGGACGTGGCCACCATACAGCCGGCCATGATCTCTAGGCCCAAGGCTTGCGCCTCTGCCTTCAGGAGGAGGGCTTCGGTCAGGCCGCCGGTCTTGTCGAGCTTGATATTAACCGCCCCATAGCGCCGGGCGCAGAGGGCGAGGTCTTGGCGCGTGTGCAGGCTCTCATCGGCGCAGAGCAGGACGGGGCTTTGATAGCCTTCCAACGCCTCATCTTCTCCCGCCTTGAGGGGCTGTTCGATCAGCTTGACGTCCAGCTTGGCGAAGTCCGGGGCCAGACGGACCAGATCGTCGAAACTGAGGGCCTCGTTGGCGTCGACCACCAGTCGGGTGAGCGGGGCAGCGACCCGGACGGCCTCGACCCGGTCCAGATCATCAGGCCCGCCGATCTTCAGCTTGAGCATCGGCCGTTTCGCGGATTTTGCGGCCGCTTCGCCCATGGCTTCGGGCGTGCCAAGGCTAATGGTGTAGGCGGTCTTGACCGGGTCCAGACGTGCATAGCCCGCACGGATAGAGGCGGCGATACCCGTTTGCTTGGCCTGAAGGTCCCAGAGGGCACAGTCTAGCGCATTGCGGGCCGCGCCAGCGGGCAGGAGGGTCTGCAGGGCGGCGAGGTCAGCACCAGCCTCAATGGCGGCCCGAACCTGCTCAATCTGATCCTGCACCCCGGCCATGGTCTCACCATAGCGGCCATAGGGGACGGCTTCACCGCGACCGGTCATGCCATCTTGCGTGATCCTGACCAGCGCCACATGGGCTTCGGTCTTGGCCCCGCGCGCGATGACAAAGCCGCCCGCAATGGGCCAGCGCTCGTCGCTAAAGGTCAGTTGGCGCACGGCGATGACGTCTATTCCGTATCGGCGAGGGCGGCGGCATAGAGCAGATAGGCGCGGCCCTGCTCATTGGACAGCAGGGTCGGCATGAGGAAGCCCTCTCGGTCGCGGGAGGCGGCATCGACGATCATGTTGGATTGCATTTCGACAAACCGCTCAGCCTTGGTCATCAGGCCGCGATCCGACTGCAAGCGCTTTGTCAGGCGGCGGATTGAGTTCTGGGCCAGGGCCGTGACCTTGTCCAAGGCCGCATCATAGTCGCCAGCATTGATCGACGCTGCAATCTCTTCGACGCTGGCTCTGGGCAGAAGCGACTGGGTGTCGATCTTCATATCGTGGATTTCTTGAGCCAAGATCGGCCCAAGCTGTTCATCCTCGACAAAGTCCTCTTCCAGTGACGTCAGCAGGTCTTTCCACGTCCATTGATCAGGCTTTTCCTCGCCGCCGCCAAGGTTCACAGGCGCGGCTGGGGGCGCTGGCGCAACCGTCGCCGCTGGGGGCGGAGGAGGCGGGGTCTCAATGGCAGGCGTCAACTTCAGGCGAGGCCGCGGCGGACTGTCGTCCATGCGGGCCAAGGGCCGCGTGATGGGGTCAGGGCGTGTTGGTGAGGCCGGTGGCGTGCGCAGGACAGGGCGACCCGCGACGGGTTGGCGTATGGGGGAACGGACCGCCAAGGGTGGCCTCTCGGCTATTGGTGCAGAGACTGGCGACGGCGGTCTCTTGCCCATGGCTTCCAACTGCATCACGGCGAGGCCGAGCGCCTCATAGTTGCGCCGGACGCGATCTTTGAACTCAACATCGAAGGTCTGGCTGTCCTCAGCGGCCCGCCGCGCGGCGAGGGTCAGGTCCTCAATGCCTTGGATCAGGCCTTGAGCAAGTCCGGAGGTGACGATCTCAGCCTGACGTGCCGCTTCCTTGGGCAGGTTCGCCATGCGCGCTTCGAGGCTGGCCAGAAGTTCGGCAAATTCAGACACCACGGCGCGGGTCGAGACCAGCCCTTCGGTCAGTTGCTCTGATGAGCGCGCACCCGCCTCTTCGGCAAGGCGCGCGGACTGTTCGATCAAGGTTCGCGCTTCGCTGAGGCGCGCCTCGAACATGGCCTCGGCCTGTTGACCGGCGGTGAAGGAGGCCTCGCCCAACTGATCGATCTGTCCCTTGACGTGGGCCATCTGCTCTTCAGCCGCCAGACGGGCCTCCTCGGCGGCCTGCACCATCGTGTCGATCATGTACTGGGTTTCAGCCAGAAGCACGTCGCGGTGGCGCAGGGATGCGTCGGTCAGGGCGCTGAGCGAGTCAACAGCGGCGCTGGCAATGGCGGCCCTATGCTGGCGGGCGGCATCACTCATGGCCTCGGCGCGATCAATGCTGGAGCCCGCAAGATCATCGAACTGCTGATTGGCGTCGGCGACCGATTGGGTCACGGCGTTGGCTGCTTCAATCGATTGGCTGACCAGAATGGCCAGCTGGTCGTGGCGCTCTGCAAAGGTCTGCTCGAACTGTTCCTGCTCGGCCTTGAGGCTGTCGACGGTGGCGGACAACATGACCCGTTGCCGATCCATACCGGCGTCGGCGTCGCTCATCCGGTCGTGAACCGTGCGGCTTGCGGTTTCGAGACGCTCTATCTGGACCTCTAGGCCTTGGCCCGCAGCCTGAGTGCCGCGATTGGCATCTTCGGCAGCGGCGGTCAGGTCGGCGGCCCGCGCGGTCAGAGAGGCTTCGGCCTCGCGCAATTGGGTCTCGGCCAGATCGGAGGCTTCGGCGACCATCCGGGCTTGGCGCTCAACGCTGCTGACCACGCGGTCGGCCTGATGATCCAGCGCTGAGGTGACGCGGCCAAGCGCTTCACGCTCTTCGCCCATGACTTGGGTCAGGTGCTGGGTCGTGCGAATGGACTCGTTGGCCGCTTCTAGGAGACGGCGAGTTTCTTCGGCCAGACCTTCGCGCAGGGCCGTAAGTTCGATCCTCGCCCGCGTGGCGGCATCTGTGGCCCCATTGATCTCCGAACGGATGGTGGCAACAGCTGACCCTGCCGCCACGGCCGCGCTTGTGACCGGCGCGGCCAGATCATCGGCCAGACCCTTGGCCCGCTCAGCTTCGCGCGCGAACCTTGCCCCCTGATTGAAGGCAAAGGCCGAGAAGCCGATGAGGCCGACCGGCGCTAGGGCCAAGAAGCCGAAGACCGCCGTGGTAAAAGGCTCAAAGGCAAAGGCGCCCAACCGGCTTTGAAAACCGACGGCAAAGGCCAGCAATCCACCGATCCAAAGGGCCGAGGCGAGGAGCGCAAGCAGATAGACCTCCAAAGAGGCTGTGGTGCGCTTG
>CAISGS010000539.1 GCA_903884915.1 uncultured Caulobacteraceae bacterium
AGGATGCAACGGGAAACCGTTATTTCGAAGCCAAGGATAACAGCGACAGCTATGACGGCCGCAAGCGCCGTTGGGTGATTTATAATGGCTATGCAGAGGCCTCAAAGGTTCCGCCCGATTGGCATGGTTGGCTGCACTACACCTTTGATGATCACCCCATCAACGAGCCGCTGAAACGGCAGTCGTGGGAAAAGGATCACAAACCTAATCTGTCCGGTACAATCCACGCTTGGCGGCCCAAGGGTGCCATTGGCAAGGGCGGTCAGCGCCCCGAGGCGACCGGCGACTACCAGGCTTGGAAGCCGGACTAGGTCTGGTGCGCGCACGCTGGTTATTGGCCTTTGGCCTGATTGCGGCAACGGGTTTGGGCGTTTCCTTAGGGCACGCGCAGGCGACCGACCCCATTGGCGGCCTTCTTCAGGGGGTCCTGCCCCCCAAGGGCCCGACACCGGCCAATCCAGTGGACGCGGGCAAGGCAAAGCCCGAAACTCCGTCTGACGTTGTTGTCGAGCCGATCCCCACTGATCCAACGGAGGCGGCCTTGCCCGGTTCTGGTTCAGGACGCCGGGTCTATGAGGTCCCGAAGCGTAAACGCTATGCGGTCGCGGTTATGCAGGTTCTCGACAAGGTCACGGCTGAGACCTTGCGCTTTGAAGTGCCGATCAATCAGCCGATCCGGTACAAATCCCTGATCTTTTCGGTTCGGACCTGCGAGACATCAGCCTCAAACGAGCCGGTGCGAGACTCCATTGCCCATATTCAGATCGATTCTGAAGCCACGCGCGGAGCCGATCGAGCGATCACGCCGGGGCGGCAACTGTTTCGGGGCTGGATGTTTGCCTCAACGCCGGGCCTGAACCCGTTTCAGCATCCGGTCTATGATGCGTGGTTGATTGCCTGCAAGACCTCGGCGCCCGCCGCATAGGCCGGTAGGCGGTAAAAGTCTGCGAGACTGATAACTGCGGAACCGAGCCTTCTTTTATAGTCAATCCGGTTGATTTCGACGGCCCCGAACTGGGCCAGATGGTCGGTCATGAACTGAGCGTCCAAGAGCTGGAACCGTCCCATTTTCAGCCGCGCTACCAGATGGACGAGGGCGATCTTGCTGGCATCGCGGGCGAGGGAAAACATGCTCTCGCCGAAAAAGGCCGCGCCGAGGGTGACGCCATAGAGCCCGCCGACCAGCTTGCCGTCCTGCCAACATTCGACGCTGTGGGCGAGGCCGCGTTGAAAGAGCTCGCCATAGAGGGCTTCAATCGGGCCATTGATCCAAGTGTCTTGACGGTCTGGCCGATTGGGGTTGGTCATGGCGCACTGACGCACGACGGCGTCGAAGGCCGTGTCGATACGGACTTGGTAGAGATCGGCCCGGACGGACCGCGCGAGGCGCCGAGGGATGTGGAACTGGTCCAGCGGAAAGATGCCGCGCTTTTCGGGATCGACGAGAAAAATATCGTCATCGTGACGTGAATCCGCCATCGGAAACACGCCGCGCTCATAGCAGGCGATGAGATCGTCGACCGTAAAGTCTTCCAAGACCCTATCCTCTGGCCCTGTCCTTTTGACTAGCCGCCCGCCTTGATCCAGTTTTCCAGCCAGTGGATGTGATAGTCACCGGCGAGGATGTCCGGCTGAACCAGCAGGTCTTGGAACAGGGGGATGGTGGTCTCAATACCACCAACCACCATCTCGCTGAGCGAACGGTGCAGGCGCGCGATGCACTCGGTGCGGTCACGGCCATGGACGATGAGCTTGCCCGCAAGGCTGTCATAGTAGGGCGGGATCGAATAGCCGGCATAGAGCGCGGAATCGAGGCGCACGCCCAGCCCGCCTGGCGCATGGAAGTCTGTGACCAGACCCGGAGACGGCGTGAAGGTCCGCGCATTTTCGGCATTGATGCGGCACTCAATGGCGTGACCTTCGAAGACGATGTCCTCTTGTGTGAAGGACAGGGGCAGGCCAGCGGCGATGCGGATCTGTTCGCGGACCAGGTCGATGCGGGTGATGGCTTCGGTAATCGGATGCTCGACCTGCAGGCGGGTGTTCATCTCGATGAAGAAGAACTCGTCATTCTCATAGAGGAACTCGATGGTTCCGACGCCGAGATAGCCAATGGCCTTGATCGCGTCCACCACGACCTTGCCGATCTTGGCGCGGGTGGCCGCATCGATAGCCGGTGAGGGGGCCTCTTCCAGAACCTTCTGGTGACGGCGCTGCAAGGAGCAGTCCCGCTCGCCCAGATGGACCACATTGCCAAAGGAGTCGGCGATGACTTGGATTTCGATGTGACGGGGACGCTGGAGGTAGCGCTCCATATAGACGCTGTCATCACCAAAGGCCGCGCCAGCCTCGCCCTTGGCCGTCGCAACGGCTTCGGAGAGGGACTCGCGATCCAAGGCCACCTTCATGCCGCGGCCACCGCCACCGGCAGCGGCCTTGATCAGGACGGGAAAGCCGATCACTTCGGCGGCTGCAAAGGCCTCTTCTTCGGTCTGAAGCGCGCCCTCAGAGCCAGGAACCACGGGGATGCCCGCTTCCTTGACGGCCTGTTTGGCGGTGATCTTGTCGCCCATCATGCGGATATGGTCGGGATTGGGACCGATAAAGGTCATCCCGTGGGCCTGCACGATCTCGGCAAAGCGGGCATTTTCCGACAGGAAGCCATAGCCGGGGTGAATGGCCTGAGCGCCGGTGATCTCTGCGGCAGCGATGATCGAGGGGATGTTCAGATAGCTCTTGGCCGCGCTGGCAGGACCAATACAGACGCTCTCGTCGGCGAGGCGCACATGCATGGCGCTGGCGTCGGCTTCAGAATGGACCGCAACCGTGGCAATGCCCATTTCCTTGCAGGCGCGATGAATCCGCAGGGCAATTTCGCCGCGGTTCGCTATCAGGATCTTGGTGAACATCAGACTACTCGAGGACCACGAGGGGTTCGCCAAACTCGATGGGGTCACCATCGGCCACTAAAATCTCAACCACAGTGCCCGACCGTGGCGCGGGGATCGGGTTCATGGTCTTCATGGCTTCGACGATCAAGAGGGTCTGACCCTCAACCACCTTGTCACCGGGCTTACAGAAGGGATCGGAGCCGGGTTGGGCTTGGAGATAGACCGTTCCAACCATGGGCGACTTGACCAGATCGCCTGTACGAACGGCTGGCGCTGCGGCGACGGCTGCGGGCGCAGCGGCAACAGGGGCTTCGACAGGCGCAGGGCTATACTGAGCCGGAGCGGCGACCTGAACGGCTTGAGCAGAGACGGTTACTGAGCGGGCCACCCGGATTTTCAGGTCACCGCGTTCGACTTCGATCTCGGTCAGTCCCGTATCGTGCAGAATGTCCGCAAGCTTGCGAACGAGACGCGCATCGATGGGATCGCCGGAACCTTTAGGTGTCGTCATAGGGAATAAGCCTTGTCTGAGCGCTCTAAAGGCTGGCTTTCGCGACGAGTGCCGCAGCAGCCTCTATAGCGAGTTCATAACTCTTGGCCCCGAAGCCGGACACGATGCCCGTTGCAGCCAAAGAGA
>CAISGS010000540.1 GCA_903884915.1 uncultured Caulobacteraceae bacterium
CAGATCCTCGCCAATATCGATGCCCTGATGGCCTATGCCCAGAGCGTGGCGGCCGAGCGTGCCTCCTCTCAGGCCAGCCTGTTTGGCGGTGACAGTGACGCCGCAAGGCCGCGGCTTTCGCGGGTCGATCCTTGGACGGGGCCGGACCAGTTGGATGAAGAACTGTCCGCCGTTGGCTTCTATCTCAGCGGCCATCCGCTCGAAGATATGGTCACCGTCCTGCGCCGTCGGCGGGTGACCTTGCTGGCCGATGCCATTGTCGCAGCCGAGCAGGGGGCTGAGGCCTTCCGCATGGCTGGTGTGGTGCGCCGCCGTCAGGAGCGCGCCTCCCAGAGCGGTGAAAAGTTCGCCTTCATTTCCTTGTCCGATCCAACGGGTGAATATGAGGTCCTGTTCCCGCCCGAAGCACTGCGCCGCTGCCGTGAAGTGTTAGAACCGGGCGCATCGATCCTGCTGAAGGTCCGGGCCAAGGGCCGCGACGGCGAGGTGCGCTTCTTTGGCGATGATGCCGAGCCGATCGATAAGGCCATGGAGAATGTCGTCGCCAATCTGCGCATTCACCTGTCGCCGCGTTCAACCGAGATCGACGTGCTCAAGCGCCGCCTTGAGGGGGCGATCAATGCCCGCGGCGGTGAGATCAGTCTGGTCAGTGCCATCGATGGTGGCCGCGAGGTCGAGATGAGGCTGCCGGGCCGTTATAGTCTGGATGCCTCGCTCAGGGGGGCCTTGAAGACCGCGCCGGGGGTTTCGTTCCTCGAAGACGTCTAGAACGGTACGACCCGCGTTAAATGCCTTGCATTTCCTATGTCTTGGCTCTAGTCAGACCCCCATCTCACACGCAGACGTTCGGCAGCGTTCGGGTCAATCCCCGTTGGTTACCGTTCCGGGCTCTTGGTTAAACAGGGGCGTTGGTCTGCGGAGGCAAACCGGAAGAAGGAAGATTTGATATGGCACTACCCGATTTCTCTATGCGTCAACTGCTCGAAGCTGGCACGCACTTTGGTCACCAGACCCACCGCTGGAACCCGAAGATGGAGCGCTACATCTTCGGCTCGCGCGCCAACATCCACATTATCGACCTGTCGCAGAGCATTCCTCTGTTGCACCAGGCCCTGATCAAGGTTCGTGAAGTCGCCGCAAGCGGTGGCCGCGTCCTGTTCGTTGGCACCAAGCGTCAGGCCTCCGATCCCGTGGCCACGGCTGCGAAGCGTTGCGCGCAATATTATGTGAACCACCGCTGGCTCGGTGGCACCTTGACCAACTGGCGCACCATTTCTGGTTCGATCGCGCGTCTGCGTGAACTGGAAGGCGTTCTGGATGGCGCAGATACGGGCCGCACCAAGAAGGAACTGCTGCAGCTGACCCGCGAACGCGAAAAGCTGGAACTGTCCTTGGGCGGTATCAAGGACATGGGCGGTATCCCCGACATCATGTTCGTGATCGACACCAACAAGGAAGGCATTGCCATCCAGGAAGCGCGCAAGCTGAACATTCCTGTGATCGCGATCCTCGATACCAACTGCGATCCTGACGGCATCACCTTCCCGATCCCGGGCAATGATGACGCCGCGCGCGCTCTGCAGCTCTATTGCGATCTGATCGCTGACGCCGTCCTCGATGGTTTGGCCGCTGGCCAAGCCTCGTCGGGCGTCGATCTGGGCGCTTCGGAAGCTCCGATGGAACCTGCTCTGCAGCGTGAACTGACGCCTGAACTGGCCGTGGTTGAAGAGGCTCCTGCCGAAGCTGCTGCGACCGAAGTGGCG
>CAISGS010000541.1 GCA_903884915.1 uncultured Caulobacteraceae bacterium
CGCGCCAGTCTGGTCTGGACCGAAAAGACTGACCGGGCCGAGGCTCTGCGAACTGCGAGACCGGAGGTGTTTGAAGCCCATCTGCGCCGCCGGTTTGGTGATTTTCTCGGCGAGATTGAGGTCTTGGGCCCTCGCTTTGTCTATCCCTTGTCGCTGCAGTTGGCCGAGCATATGGCCGCGCCACGCTTGGTGCTGATGGGAGATGCGGCCCACGGGGTTCACCCCATCGCCGGGCAGGGGCTCAATCTGGGCCTAAAGGATGCCGCCGCCTTGGCCGAGGTCCTGACGGATGCGATCCGTCTTGGCGAAGATATTGGCTCTCTGGTGGTCTTGGAGCGCTATGCGGCTTGGCGGCGGTTTGACAATGTCATGCTTGCGGCTGCGACCGATCTTTTTGTGCGGCTCTTTTCGAACGACAATCCGATGGTGCGATTTGTCCGCGGCGCTGGGATGGCGGTGGTCAATCTGATTGGCCCGGCCCGCAAGTTCTTTATGCAGGAGGCGGGCGGCGCGGTCGGGGACCTGCCCAAGCTCTTGCGCGGCGAACCCCTCTAGGGGTTTCGGCTCAGCCCTTCTGCAGCGAGACGCGCCAGATAGTCGGCCCATATCCGGTCTTGGTTTTGGCCCAGATCATAGAGCTGCTCCCAGGTGTAGAGCCCCGACTGGTGGCCGTCTGAAAATTCCAGCCGCACCGCATAGCGACCGATGGGAGTCAGATTGACGATGCCGACCTCAGACTTACCAAATACGGTTTTACCGGGTCCCGATCCATGGCCGCGGTCTGCCGCACTCTGGGTCATAACCCGCAAGAGCTCCGCGCCAATAAGGTGCCGCTCGCCTGAATCATAGGTGACTTGAAGCTGGCCCTCGCGGCGCAGCAGCGTCAGGTCTGTGGGCCAGGGGGTGGTCATTCGCCCTCGTCGAGGGTCCGCGCCTCTTCCGCCAGCATGACCGGCACACCCTCTCGGATCGGATAGGCTAGCCCGGCCTTGCGGCTGATCAACTCACCTTTCTGGCGGTCATAGTCGAGCGGACCATGGCTGATGGGACAGACCAAGACCTCTAAAAGGCGCGGATCAACATCATTTTGCAGTGAGGGTGTCGGGGTCATGGCGGGTCCTATTGCAGGGGCGTGGGCGCGTCGTCGTCGCCCCTCGGTTCAGCGGCATTGATCTGCATCAAGGCCAGTAAGACTTCCCGGCGGTCGGCAGGGCTGAGCGCTTCTAGCAGGGCCTGACGCTCAGCGGGCGAAAAGGGTAGGGCGGCGGCAAGGCTGGCGACCAGCGGCTCAGAGGGCGCAGCCTTGGCCCCACCCCAATCAATCTCAAGTCCCTGATGATCGAGAAAGCGCTTCAGGGCCGCAAGAAAGCGTGGCCGGTCAAAGTCTGTTCGGTCCTCTAGGGGGAGAAAATCATCGCCATAGGAACGATAGTCCGCCTTCACCTGTCGATAGGGCGTCAAGACGGACAGTTCTTCGGCGATGTGAAAACGGCAAAGACCGGTGAGGATTATCTCGTAGCGACCGTCCGGTGTCTCGGAAAAGCTGTTGATCTGGCCCAAGCAGCCGACCTTGACCAGATCGGGGCGAGCGCGATCACTGCCCGGAACGGTCTGGATCATGCCAATGACCCGATGGCTGGCCATGGCATCGTCAAACATGTTCAGATAGCGCGGCTCAAAAATGTTCAGCGGCAATTGGCTATGGGGCAGCATGAGGACGCCGCTGAGGGGAAAGACCGGAATCACCGGCGGCAGATCAGAAAGGGTTCGAAATTTCCCGCTGGTCATTGAGGTGCGTCCGATCACGAAAACAGGATGGAGGACAGCCGCCGCCGCCCTTGCTTGGCCACATCTGACATGGGCCCGGCGGCTTCGAACACGATCAAAAGCTGTTTGCGCGCCGCCTCATCGTTCCAAGCCCGGTCGCGTTCGATGATGATCAGCAAATGGTCGGCTGCGGCGGCCAGATTGCCTTGGCCCGCAAGCGCCTTGGCCAACTCAAATCGGGCCTCATGGTCATCGGGATTGGCCGTGATCTGGGCCTCAAGGCCGGAGGTTTCCGATTTCGGCGCTGAGGCGAGGGCTAGCGCGGCCTTGACACTGTCGAGGCTGGCATCCTTGGCCCCTGCCGGGACCATGGCAATCAGTTCGGCGGCGCGCTCCAGATCACCGCTATGGAGATAGCAGCGGGCCAGACCGGCCAGGGCCTTGACGTTTTCGGGGTCAATTTCGAGGGCCTGAGCAAAGGCCTGTCCCGCGCCCGCAAGATCGGCTTCGGCCAAAAAGGCCGCGCCATCGGCCAGGAGCTCGTCAATGTCGGTCGGACCTGCTGGGCCAACAAGCTTTTCGATAAAGGCCTTCAGTTGGCTATCGGGCACCGCGCCCATAAAGCCGTCGACCGGCTGGCCATTGACGAAGGCATAGACCGCGGGGATCGACTGAACGCGCAACTGACCGGCATAGGCGGGGTTCTTGTCGACATCGATCTTGACCAGCTTCACCGCGCCCTTGGCGGCTAGGACCGCCTTTTCAATGGCGGGGGTTAGGGTCTTGCAAGGCCCGCACCAGGTTGCCCAGAAGTCGACTATGACCGGCTGGACCTTCGAGGCCTCGATCACATCGGCCATGAAGCTGGCGTCGGTGCCGTCCTTGATTATGCCATCGCTAGCGCCATTCGGTTTGGCGGGGGAGGCGGGGGTTAGTCCCAGCATGGTCCGTCCTTGTCGTCTTTGGTCAGGGGATCAGTCTTTAAGATGGTCTCGGCGGGCGCTCAGTGCAATGTCGAGGATCAGGCTGAATGGGATCAACCGGCCATTTCCAGATCAACGATCATCGGTTCGTGGTTGACCGCCTTGAGGAACATCATCAGGCCCTCGGTTGAGAGGCCGGTGGTCGCGCCATTGTGCAGCGGGTGAAAATTGACCGGTTCTTTGGCGGCCAAGGCACTATCGAGCACGAACCGTACGCGGCCTTCCTTATCATTGATGAGGGCCAGCGCCGTGACCGAACCGGGCCTCACGCCGAGAACCTCAAGCAGCAGGGCTTCTGAACCAAAGGATAGGCGCCCCGACCCGATGGCCTTGGGCAGGGCCTTGAGATTGATCTGGGTGCTGTCCAGAGCCGAGATCAGCCAGATCTGGCCCTTATGGTCCTTTAAGAACAGGTTCTTGCTGTGGCCGCCGGGAAGGGCTGCCTTGATGTGCGCGCCCTCTTCGACCCGAAAGACCGGTTCATGCTCCAAAGTGGCGTGGGCGATGCCCAGTCCATCAAGGAGGGCGAAGAGATCTTGGGGAGAGGCTTGGGTCATGGGCATGATTTAGGGCGACGGGCGCCAATGCTCAAGACCGATTAGCGCTTGGCACTGGACGATGGCCTATCGGCCCGGTTAGTCAGGGGTCTTGCCCCGATCTGCGCCAAGAGAGGCTCACCCGATGGATCTAGAGTGCTTCCCCACCATGAGCCGCCCGCCCGAGATTGTTCCCGGACAGCCGAACCGCGATTGGATGGACGCCTTTTCTCAGCGCCACCCCTATCGCTGCCTGCCCCTGACCATGGCCAATACCAGTGGCTGGGAAATCCTGTGCCCCGTCGGCTTTACGGCGGAGTGGAATGGCGGCCCGGAAAAGAGTGACATCACCTTTCGGCCCGACACACCCTATCTCGGCTTTCATGAGTTTGTGGTCTCGCACTTTACCCAAGGCATCATGACCTTCCATCCGGGCTATATGTTCCGCACGCCCCTGAAGTGGTCGATGATGGTTCAGGGGCCGCCGAACCTGATCAAGGACGGCCTCCAGGCCCTGTCGGGTCTGGTCGAGACCGACTGGCTGCCCTTTCCCTTCACCATGAACTGGGCCTTTACCCGCCCCGGCAAGGTGCGGTTCGAGCGCGGTGAACCCTTTTGCTTCTTTACGCTGGTCCAAGATAAGGCACTGGAGGCCTTTGAGCCGGTCATCCGGTCCCTTGATTCAGAACCCGTCTTGCGCGGACAATATGAGGCTTGGAACCGCGAGCGGACGGACTTCAACAAGCGCTTGGCCAAGCAAGATCCCGCCGCCGTCAAGGAGGCCTGGCAGAGATACTATTTTAAGGGGGAAATCCCCGACGACCTCGGCACGGCGCCCTCCGACCACGTCAATCGCCGCCGCCTTGCCCCGACCCGGGTGAAGCTCTGAACGACTAGGACAAACTTCCGCTCCCAAGGTCGAGAAGGGCCTTGCAAAGCCCTAGCCCCTCTGTCATAAGCCCGCCCTCGACGCGGACATTTTGGTGTCCTGGAGCGCGGGCGTAGCTCAGTGGTAGAGCACAACCTTGCCAAGGTTGGGGTCGAGAGTTCGAATCTCTTCGCCCGCTCCAATGTCGACCTTCCGATCGTTTAAGGTACGGGCCTGCGGGCCGAACGGTAGGGTCCAAGGCTATTGTCTTACTTGGGGCCCAAGAGCCCTTTTGCGAAAAAATCATAGCCGCATGCCATTTTGACGCTGAGGCAAGGGCGGTTTAACGCCAACTGTTGCCCCCATGTCGCGCTCATAATGCGACGATACAACGCATTGAATATATTAAATTTATTACGCCCTTGCGTCTCGTTAGTGACAAAAGGCCCATAATTCACAATAAAATTTACCGATCCCCAAATTTTGGTCAATTGCTGACAGCAAACCCCGCGAACACGGTTTAAAGTCATTTCGATAACCTTTGGGTGAACCAAAGGATTCAAACGGGGAACAAGATGAAAGCACACCTAATGGTCTCCACCGCCGCGGCGGTGCTGGTCTCGATGGGGGCAGGAGCCGCCTTCGCAGCCGATACGCCAGCAGCCGCTGCCGAAAACGATCGCGCCATTGAAGACATCGTCGTGACGGCCACGCGCCGTGAAGAGGCGGTCAACAAGATCCCCGTAGCCATTCAGGCGCTCGGCGGCGAGTCGCTGCAAAAGCTGAACATCGCCAACTTCGAAAAGCTGGTTGAATATCTGCCGAACGTCCGTACCGCTTCGCAGGGCCCCGGCACCTCGGCCATGTATATTCGCGGCCTGTCCACCGACACCCCCGGCCTGCAAATCACCGGCACCGCCGGCGCCCAGCCCAACGTCGCGCTCTATCTGAACGACGCACCAAGCTCGATGCCTGGCCGCAACCTCGACATCTATGCAGTTGACCTTCAGCGCGTCGAAGTTCTGGCCGGTCCTCAGGGCACCCTGTTCGGCGCGAGCGCCATGGGCGGCGCTGTGCGTTACATCACCAACAAGCCAAACCTGACCCAATTCCAGTCCGGCTTTAATGGCAGCTATGCGATGACCAAGGGCGGCGCTCCGAGCGCTGCTGGCGATGCTTTCGTCAACATTCCTCTCATCGAGGGCAAGTTGGCCGCACGTTTGGTGGTCTATAATGACCAACAGGGCGGCTATATCGACAATGTTGCCGGCACCTATCAGATGCCATTTGACGGCAAGGTCGGCCAAGCCGGCAAGCTGCCAACCGGCAACCCACTGCTGGTGATCCGCGCTTTGGAATCCTGCTCGGGCGTCGCCAACTGTAATGGCAGCACCTACAAGGTCCCAACCCGCCAGACCATCAACAATGACCGCTTTGTTGAGAACAACTATAACGACGCGTCCTACACCGGCGCTCGTTTGGCCTTGGCCTATGAAATCAACGACAACTGGTCGGTTGACCTGATGCATATGCGTCAGAACCTCAAGACCAATGGCGTGTTCAACTATGAGCCCGGCGTGGGCGACCTGAAGGTCACCCAGTTCAACCCTAACTATCTGCGTGACGAATTCGACGAAACCACGCTGACGGTGAACGGTCGTTTAGGCATGTTGGATATGATCTATACCGGATCCTATCTGAACCACACCGCTGTTCAGCAGGCGGACTATGCGTCCTACTCCAATATCGGCCTCTATCTGCCCTATTATGAGTGCGATCGCGGCGTCTATTATACCGCTGCCTATAATGGCAACATTGGTAAGACCTGTTACACGCCAAACAAGAGCTATCGGGTCAAGAACGAGAACACCCGTTCGACCCACGAGTTCCGGGTTACGACGCCTTCCGATAAGCGCCTGCGCGCCACCGGCGGCCTGTTCTTTGATGAAAACACCCTCTACGACAACACCGACTGGTTCTATTCCCAGCAGGCGGCGGGCTTCATCTATACCCGCGC
>CAISGS010000542.1 GCA_903884915.1 uncultured Caulobacteraceae bacterium
CCCTATTTCGACGATCTACTCCTGATCCCGGGGCGTGAGGTGACGACCTTTAAGGGCCACGCCAATCTGTTCGGCGTGGTGGACCCGGTCGAGTTTCAAAGGGGCACGGCCGCCGCCGCCCTGAGCGACATGCTGAACAAGGCCCACAGTCTGGGCGGGCTGGTCGCCATCAATCACCCCTCACTGCCGTCTGGCGAGATCTGCATGGGCTGTGGTTGGACGGCGCAGACGCCTTGGTCCGAGATCGATGCGATAGAGGTCATCAATGGGGGAACCGTGCGCTCGGCGGGGGGGCAGGCTGAGGCGCTCAGCGGCATCGGCTTTTGGCAAAAGCAGTTGGATGCGGGCTATCCGATCACGGCCATCGGCGGCAGCGACAATCATGATCCCGATCGCCCCGTTGATGAGGTGGGCAGTATCGGCCAGCCTGTGACCGCGGTCTTTGCGCAGGGGCTTGATCAGGAAAGTATCTTAGGCGCGATCCGTCGGGGACGGGTTTTGATCGACCTTGACCCTATTCGGCAGCGAACCTTGGACTTCAGGGCGGAGCGCGGCGATCAGGTCGTGCCCATGGGGCAAAATCTAAGCCTATCCAAGGACAGCGCCGTTCGGTTCTCGGTGACCTTGACCAACGGGGAAGGCACCAATCTGGAGGTTATCGATTCCGCTGGGACTGTGACGACACTTTCGCCCCTGACCAAGGCGACGGAGGAACGCTGGTTCACCCTCAAGATGGACCATCAGCAGCGCCGCTGGATCAGATTGAACCTTCGCGCTGCTGATGGGCGGCTGCTGATGATCAGCAACCCCATCTATATCAATTTCAAATCGCCGCGCCTTTAGCCCTGAACAAAGACCTTCTTCAGTTCGTTCTTGAGGATCTTGCCATTGGCGTTGCGGGGCAAGGTTTCGGGCCAGAAGACGACCTTGACCGGCACCTTGAAGGCGGCCAGACGCTCGGCGACAAAGGCCCGTAGCTCCTGCTCGGTGGCGTGGGCTCCGGCCTTGAGGGTCACGACGGCGGCGGGCTCTTCACCCAGTTGCTTATGGTCGATGCCGACGAGGGCCGCGTCCATGACGGCGGGATGTTCATAGAGGACGCTTTCGACCTCGACGCAGTAGATGTTCTCACCGCCGCGGATCAGCATGTCCTTGGCCCGGTCGACAATGTAGCAGAAGCCTTCCTCGTCGATCCGCGCCAGATCGCCGGTGCGAACCCAGCCATCAATGAAGGTCTGGGCCGTCGCTTCCGGCTTGTTCCAATAGAGCTTGGCGACGTTCGGACCCTTGCCATAGAGCTCGCCGACTTCACCCGCAGGTAGTTCACGTCCATCGCCGCCGAGGATCTTCATCTCGCAGACGGGGACGGCAGGGCCGCAGCTATCGGGGCGGTTGGAATAGTCCTCGCCCTGATGGTGGGTAAAGGTGGCCGAGGTCTCGGTCATGCCCCAGCCATTGCCCGGCAAGGACTTGGGGAAGGTTTCGACAATCTTGCGGACCAGTTCGGGAGCCGATGGCGCGCCGCCATAGGACACGCTTTCCAAGCTGGAGAGGTCGTAGTTGGCGCGGGCTGGGTGCTCGATCAACTGCCAAGCGATGGTGGGGACGCCGCCGCAGCCGGTGACGCGCTCACGTTCGATCAACTGCATGGCCAGCTCGGCCTCCCACTTGCGCATCAAAACCAGCTTGGCACCGGCAAAGAGGGAGGGCGACAGAACAGCGAAACAGCCCGTGGCATGGAAGAAGGGCACCGATAGCAAGGTGCACTTTTGCGGATTGCTGGGATCAGCGACCGGCGGGGTCTCGCCCCGACGCAGATAGGTGCGCGCGCCCGAAATGGCCGAGGCCATGATGTTAGAGACGATGTTGCGGTGGGTGCCGAGTGCGCCCTTGGGCTTACCCGTCGTGCCCGAGGTATAGAAGATGGTCGCATCATCTTCGGGCGTGATCTCGACTTCGGGGAGCGGCAGGTCTGGAAGGTCCTTCCAGCTGTTGGTGGTACCAATCACGTCCTCCAACCGATGGACCATCGGATGGGCGCTCTCTTCGCTTTGACGCGAGACATAGATCCGCTGCAGGTCGGGGCAGTTGGGCAGGTGCTCGCGCAGGCGCTCCATCCGCTCAGCATCGACGATCAAGATCTTAGAGCCAGAATCGGTGAGGCCATATTCCAGCTCTGGACCGGTCCACCAGGCGTTCAGCGGCGTGACGATGGCTCCGGCAATGGTCGCGCCAAAGAAGGCGACGGGCCATTCGGGGAAGTTACGCATGACGATCGCGACCCGGTCACCCTTGACCACGCCATTGGCCACCAGATCTTGAGCAAAGGTCAAGCAGGCCCGCGAAAAGGCCTCGAAGGTGGCGCGCTCGTCCTCATAGACCAGAAAATCCTTCTCGCCGTGCGCGCGGCCCAGCAACATCACGTCGCGCAAGGTCGGGGGTGCGTTTTTCCAGACCCTCATATTGACGCCCCGGATCACCATCTCCTCCATCTCGAAGGGCTGTCCCGGTGCAGTCAGCAGGGCGTGGGCCTCTGCAATCGACATGGCGGGCCAAGGGGCGGCGGCGGCGTTGGTCATGGGGTGTCCTCGTGAAATCTTGACGCGTCTCTCAAAACTGCGCGCCTGCCCTTGAGCAAACATATCCGAGCCATGGATGTAAACAGTTGTTTGAGGTTCAAACGCGTTCCTTGGAACTCTGTGGCGTAGCAGACCAAAAAAGGCTGCCGACCGACGGGCCAGCAGCCTGATTTTGTCATCGCCATTTAAACCCTATTGGACGACCTGATAGCGTCCATTGGCGTCGGCGCAGACCCGAACAAAGCGCTTTTGGACGCTGCCATCGGGCATATAGATCGGGCTTTCAGCGAGGGTGCATTGATCGCTGTTGGAACGCTCAGCAACCGAGCGGCCATAGTCACGGTCATGATCATAGCCGCGATAGCCACGGTCCCTGCGGCTCTGATAGGGTGAATAGCCGCGATAGACCTGGGTGGAATAGACCTCATAGCCTCCGTCATTGTCATAGCCGTTATTGTAGGCTTGACGATCATAGGTCTTGGTCTGACCGCAGGCCGCGGAACTTTTGCCTGTATTGGCCCCCATGACCGCGCCGAGTACGCCGCCAAGGACGGCACCCTCCGTCTTATTGTGCTTGCCTGCAATGCCGGAGCCCACGGCGGCACCGATGGCCGCACCCAGAAGGCTGCCGCCGGTTGTCCGGTTGACCGTCGAGCGCTGGCACGGGTCGTAATAGTAACCATTGGCATCGCGGCTCTGGACCTGTGATGAGGCCTGTTGCGCAGCGGCGGGGGCTGCAACCAGAGTGCTGATGGACAGGGCGGCGGCGGCAATGGCCAGGCTGGCTTTGGCGAACATCATGGTCGGTCTCCTTGCGAGGCCGGATGGATCAGGGGAGCCATCCGTTGTTGTGGCCAATATGGATGACGCTATCTGAACGGTTCTTGAGTGGGCCGTTCATGTTCGTTCATCTTGGCCACTGGGCCGGAAAGCTCGCTTGATGGACGAATTTAGGGCATAGGCAGCCCACGGCATCGACCTCGCCACCGAGTTCGTGCCCAGACAGTTTCAAGAGTGACCGTGACCCGACCTCCTAAACCCCCCCTGAATGCCGCCCGTACCCCGCACGCCAAGGCCAGACAGGGCGGCGCGCGTCCAGCG
>CAISGS010000543.1 GCA_903884915.1 uncultured Caulobacteraceae bacterium
GGGGGCAAAATCAAACATGACCCGAAGGTCTTCTGTTTCACCCTCGGTTTCAAGGGGCAGACCGCCTTAGGCCTGCCCCAAACCGAAAATAACAGATTACATATTGGGATAGTTGGGGCCGCCGCCGCCTTCGGGCGTGGTCCAGTTGATGTTCTGCGACGGATCCTTGATGTCGCAGGTCTTACAATGGACGCAGTTCTGGGCGTTGATCTGGAACTTCGGATTGTTCCCGGCCTCGTCATAGAGCACCTCATAGACGCCAGCCGGGCAATAGAGCCGCGCCGGTTCGCCATATTTGGGCAGGTTGACCGAGATCGGTATCGAAGGGTCCTTCAGCGTCAGGTGTGCGGGCTGGTCCTCTTCGTGGTTGGTCGCCGACAGGAACACGCTGGACAGCTTGTCAAAGCTGATCACGCCATCGGGCTTAGGATAGACGATGGGCTTATAGTCCTTGGCCAGACCGGTATAGGCATAGTCAGGCTTGCCATGCTTCATGGTGCCGAAGAACGAGAAGCCGCCCAGAAGGGTCGTGCACCACATGTCGAACATTCCGAGCGCGCCACCGATGAGGGTGCCAAACTTGGACAGGATCGGCTTGGCATTGCGCACAAGCTTCAGTTCCTTGGCCACCCATGAGCCTTCATAGGCGCTCTGATATTCGACCAGCTCATCGCCCTCGCGGCCCGCATTGATCGCGGCAAAGGCCTGTTCCGCGGCCATCATGCCGGTCTTCATGGCATTGTGGCTGCCCTTGATGCGCGGCACATTGACGAAGCCTGCCGAGCAGCCAATCAGCACGCCGCCGGGGAAGGTCAGTTTCGGAACCGACTGAAGACCGCCCTCGGTGATTGCCCGCGCGCCGTAGGCGATGCGCTTGCCGCCCTCAAGGTGAGGCCGAACGGTGGGGTGCTGCTTAAAGCGCTGGAACTCATCAAACGGCGACAGGAACGGGTTCTTGTAGTTCAGGTGCACCACATAGCCGATCGACACATAGTTATCGCCGAAATGGTACATGAAGCTGCCGCCGCCGGTGTTCATGTCCAAAGGCCAACCGGTGGTGTGCTGGGCCAGACCGGGCTTGTGGTTCTCTGGTGGAACCTGCCACAGCTCTTTGATGCCAATGCCGTACTTTTGCGGCTCGCTGTCCTTGGCCAGATCGAATTTGTTGATCAGCACCTTGGCCAGAGACCCGCGCACGCCTTCACCGATGAAGACATATTTACCGTGCAGTTCCATACCGGGCTGATAGTCGGGCTTCTTGACCCCGTCCTTGCCGATGCCGACGACACCGACGATCACGCCCTTGACCGAGCCATCCTCGCGGAAGACCAGATCAGAGGCGGCAAAGCCGGGATAGATCTCAACGCCAAGCTCTTCGGCCTGCGTCGCCAACCAGCGCGCAACATTGGCCAGCGAGCCAATATAGCAGCCATGGTTATGCATGAAGGGTGGCAGGGCAAACATGGGCAGGGAAAGCTCGCCCTGAGGCCCCAGAACGAGGAACTTGTCGTTCGTGACTGGCGTTTCCAGCGGCGCGCCCATGGCCTTCCAGTCTGGGAACAGCTCGCTCAGGGCCTTGGGGTCCAGCACGGCACCCGACAGGATGTGAGCCCCGACCTCGGAGCCCTTTTCCAGCAGCGCGACCGAAATCTCGGTGCCCGCCTCTGCGGCCAACTGTTTCAGACGGATCGCGGCCGACAGGCCCGCCGGGCCACCGCCGACGATAACGACGTCATATTCCATGGCCTCGCGTTCGAGTTCTTCACTCATGACCTGATCCCCTAGTCCTAGAAGCGCCACCTTTTCGGTGCGCCATTGATCCCTGCGCCAACTTATCGGAATGTGAGCCATGTTCGGTCAAGGGCAATAGCTCCGACTTATGCTGTTTGTTCTCGATTTTGCCCTTGGTTTTTTGTCCATCCCCCCTCTGGTCCGTGTTACGAGCCTTAAGTGACCCAATCCCCCTCCCCTTTGGCCGATATTGGCGGCGTTGAAAGCCTATTGTCCTTCTGGGCGGATGCGGGAATCGATCTGTGTCTTGAGGACGAGCCGGTCAACCGATTGACCGAAACCGCGCAGATGATGCGGGCACCAACGCCGCCGACGCCTCTGCGAGCCGCCCCTGCCCCACGCGGACCAGCCGGCGCCAATATGGCTGCGCTAGAGACCGCCGCTGAAAAGGCCAAGGGCCTCGCGGCAGCCGCCTCAAGCCTTGAAGCCTTAGCCGAGACCATCATCGGATTTGAAGACTGCCCCCTGCGCCGCGACGGTGCCCATCAGCCGGTTCTTTGGCGCGGACAGGCCGGTAGCAGCGTTCTGATAATCGGTGAGGCGCCCACAGCAGGCGATCAATCGACGGGTCAGCCCTTCAGCGGTATCGAGGGCCGACTGCTCGACCGGATGCTGTCAGCGGCGGGCCTAACCGATCAGTGCCTCATGATGAATTCCGTCTTTTGGCAACCGGCCGGTGGACGAGCCCCAACGGCGGCGGAACAGAAGATTTGCCTGCCCTTCCTCGAACGCGCCATTCAACTGAGCCCCCCCAAGGCCATGCTCTTGATGGGAGCCGCCTCGGCGCGAGGCATGCTCGGACGTGATGATGGGGTGTTGGCCATGCACGGGCGCTGGCAGGAGTGGACATCCACCGACGGTCAAACCACCCTTCCGGCCATGGTCACCCTGACGCCTTCGTTCTTGCTGCAACAGCCCAGCGCCAAGAAGAAGAGCTGGAATGATCTGCTGAGCTTCGCAGCCCGGCTTTAGGGCCCGTCAGCGACCGCCCTAAAGGGGCTTCTGGAACAGCAGCGCCTTGGTCAGAAAGGCGCGATCATCATCGATCTTGATCAAGCCCGCCTCGCCAAAGAGCGCTTCAAGGTCGGTCTGGGCGTAGCTCTCATAATAGGGTTCGTGGAAAAAGGCCGGGAAGACCTCGAGCAACCTTTGCAGATCAGGCTCATCGGCAGGCTGGATGCTGTCGCCGAACGCCAATAATCCGCCCGGTTTCAAAATACGGGCCATTTCAGCCGCGATCACAGGGCGATAGCGCGGTGGCAACTCATGGAACAGATAGATGCAGGCCACAGCATCAAGGCTGCTATCGGCAAAAGGCAGTTGCTCCATCTTCGCCTGAACAACCGGCTGGCCGGACCGCCTCCGCGACTGGTCCAGATAGGCCTTAGACAGATCCAGACCCACCAGATTGGCCCTCGGCAAGGTCGCTGCTAGATCCTTCAAGAAGGCCCCAGACCCACAGGCCAGATCGACAAGGGTCAAGCCGCGCTGATCGGTATCCTTGAGGGCCTTCATCAGGACCGACAGGACCCGCCGCCTCATCGCCGCTGCTGTGCCTGAGAACAGCGCCTCGACCTGAGCGTCATAGCGTTTGGCGCTGTCCGCCGTGAACCAGCCGCCCGTCTGGTAATGGAAATTCTGGCGATAATAGATCGGATAGGCCTCTGACGGGGTCTGGTCTCGAACCTCGGTGCCATCGCCGCGCCTGCGCCTTTGATCGACCTCCCGCGCATCCCGCAGGAAGTCCATGGCTCGCGCCAAGGCCTGCAGGGGCCTATTGGGCCGGTCTTCGAGGGCTGGATAGAGGCCCGCAGCCACATCGCGGCGATCCTTGGCAAAGGCCTCCCCATAGGCCGCACGCACACGCGCCATCGACGGCTTTGGCGAAGTTGGGCTCATGGTGCCCGACGATGGACGGACCAACAGTCGCGCGGCACCGCCCGCAGCCCCCCACCAGACAGCCTTAAGGCCTGCCCGCACGGACTGCATCGCGGCGGCGCTGCGAAAGGCGGGCTTGGAGATGGGA
>CAISGS010000544.1 GCA_903884915.1 uncultured Caulobacteraceae bacterium
CAAGGGTCTGGGTCCCCGCCTGCGCGGGGAACACGGGTTTGGGGGTAGGCTTCTGCGCGCGCGGCTCGCAATGACGCGAGTAAAGGAAACAAGGCTCTCACCCAACCCTCTCCCACAGGGAGAGGGCTAAGAGGTGCAAAGCCCTCGTCCCCTTGGGGGAGAGGGTGGGGTGAGGGGGTCATCCACGCCCTCTTCGCCCTAATCCACCTTCAGATCCGGACGGCTGGCCAAGAAGGCGGCGCGTTCGGCGGGGGTCATGACCTTGCCGGGTTTGCGGCGGCTGACCTTCGGGGTCGGCGGCAGGAAGGCGGCGGGTTTGGCGTCCTTGCCCTTGAGGTCGGTCAGGCGGGTCTTGCTGGGCTTGGTCATGGTCTCATCCTGCTGCACCGTTGAGGGGACTATGGAGCCACCCTGGCCCCTTGGCTAGAGCCCGATCTGGGCGAAGGGGACGCTAAGGCCCTGGACCTCGGCCCCCTGCTCATTACGGATCGACAGGCGAAGGGACTTGCCGCGCCAATCGATCTCCATCAGGCCCGAATTGTTGGGGGCATAGGCCGGGCCGATCTGCTGGCTGCTAATCTCATCATTGGTCGCCCTCATGGAGCGGTTGAGCGCCGAGGCGGTCAGCTCGACCAGCGGATAGTCCACCAGCCCCGCCTGACGATAGAGCGCGGCCATGTGCCGGTCGCCCGACAGGATCACCACCCCCTTGGCCCCCGTCTGATTGATCAGGCGAAAGAGCCGCGCCCGCTCACGCGGCAAGGTGTGCCACGCCTCATAGCCGTGCCCATCGGCCAGCACCTGCACCGACGAAACGATCAGGCGCAGGTCGGCGGGCTGTTTTAACTGCTCGGCCAGCCAAGCCCATTGGACCTCGCCCAGCATGGTCTTTGCGCCATCCTCGTCAGGAACATAGCGCTCCTTGCCCTTGGCGCCGCGCTGGTCCGTATCTTTCAAGTCGCTGCGGAAGGACCGGCTATCGAGCATGATAATCTGGACCCTCTGACCCTTGGGGCCAAAGAGGTGCGCGCCATAGACCCCCGGATGGTCTTGGCCCAAGGCGCCATCCCCCCAAAAGCCGTCAAACAGAGCCTCAGCGCGGGTCTTGCCGCCATAGATAGCCCCGGCATCATTGGCCCCAAAATCATGATCATCCCAGGTCGCCAAGATCGGCACGGTGCGATTGAGGGCGGCAAAGTCGGCATTGGTCGCCAGATCGCGATAGGCCTGCGTCAAGATCGGCAAGGCCGGGTCATCGGCAGGATCATCGCCATAGAGATTATCGCCCATGGCCAAAAACAGGTCCGGCTGGGTGGCCAGCACCCCGCGCAGGGCCGGAACCGGCAGGGTCTCTTCCATACAGGAGCCAAAGGCGATGCGAGTTAAGACCGAATCAGCGCCGAGCATCTTGGCAGCTGCCGGGCGCTTGACGATCTCTTGCGCCTGCGCGGGATGGGCCAACGACAGAAGGGCCACAAGGCCAAGGACAAGGATCATGCAACACCTCTAGGGACAGACGGCTCTATTGTGCCAATGATCTATGACTGGGCCGTGACGTCAAACCGATTGCGCCAAGAGGCGGGGTAAATCGCGCTTCTGACCTAGCCCCTCCTCGCCCGCCACTGATCCCGGCTCTGACCCCAGATGTCGATGGGGATTTCGATGGGGGGTGGCATCATATCTTGCCGCAGGATCGTCGAGCCCAAGCGCGCGGCCACGGCCTGCGAGGCGAGGTTGGCGGGATCGATGCAGTGGATCACCTCGGTCCAGCCCAGATGGTCAAAGACCCAGTCGATGGCCGCTGTGGCTGCCTCGGCGGCATAGCCCTTGCCTTGAAAGGCCGCGCCCAAGCCCCAGCCAACCTCTGTCCCAGGCCAGCCCTCAGGCTGCCACGGCCCAATACGTCCGACCCACTGACCCGTCGCCCGTTCCACCACCGTAAAGATGGAAAAGCCATTCATGGCCCAAGCCCCAGCGATGGTCATAAAGCCGCGCCAGGCCACAGAACGCGG
>CAISGS010000545.1 GCA_903884915.1 uncultured Caulobacteraceae bacterium
ATCAGCAGGCCTTGACGCCAAGGGCGGGTTTCGAGGATTTCAAACCTTTGGATCAGACTGATGGTGACGGCTCCCATCGCGCTGCCTCCGATCATGAGCCCAGCCCAATAGACGAGGCGCAAGGCAACGGGGGCTCCGTCCGTGCCAAAGGCTCCGGAGAAGGACAGAAAAAGGGCCGCAATGGCCCCGATGCCCAAGCCCCGAGCATTTCGCAACAATAACCTTGCCGTTGGCGAAGCGCCAATGGCGGTGCCTTCTCGTTGGCGAAGAGGCGGTGGTGATTGGCGAAGATCGGGCTGCACCGGCGGATCGGGCCTCTTAGGGTGGTGGCGATAGTTTATTTAAAGAGGACCTAACATGATCATTGACGCTGGCAAGCGCCGCATCCCGCCCCTTGTCTTGAGCCTAGGCCTGATGGCCTTGTTTGGGGTCGCAGCCGCCCTCATCGGCCTGCCTCAGTCCCTCGGACTGCACCGCCCAAGGTGGGATCTCTTGGCAGCGCAGCCCCTCAAGGTTCAGGTCCATATCGCCGCCGCCCTTTTGGCCTTTAGCCTTGGGCTCGTGCTCTTTGCCGCGCCCAAGGGCACCTTGCCTCACCGGACCTTGGGATGGATTTGGGTGGTGTTCATGACCACCGTGGCGGCATCGTCCCTGTTTATGACGGGCCTGAATGGGACTGCCTATTCCTGGATCCACATGCTGTCAGGCTATGTCCTGATCTCCTTGCCCGCCGGGGTCATTGCCGCGCGCCGCCATAAGGTTCTGGTGCACCAACGGACCATGACCGGAATGTTTCTCGGCGGCATGGTCATTGCCGGAGCCTTCACCTTTTTCCCGGGCCGGTTAATGTGGCGTGTGATAATGGGCTAGCGCAGAAGGCCTTGGTCTGGCCATGATTTGGGCTGACGAGACGCTTTCGATGTTCAATCGGTACGCGTCACACCATGGCCAGTTCCATATTTCACGATCCGTCAGGTCAGCGCGCGCGTCGGGCGGGACTGGTGCTGGCCCTGGTTGTGTCAGGCATCTTGGCGATCATTGCCGCCTTTTTCATGACCCTTGCGACAGCGCCGCGCTTGCCGGATATGAAACTTCGTGACCCGCGGGCCCTGTCGGCGGTGCACCGCGAAAATGTCCATAGTCTGAAGACTAAGCCCGGTTGGACCCGTGTGCCCCATCCGCACATGGCCACGCGCGGCGGTCAGGCCAAGCCCCTGACGGTTGGGTTTTATGTCAGTTGGGATGAGCTTTCGCGCCATTCCCTGACCGACCATCTGGCCCAACTGGATGTGGTCGCCCCGCAATGGATCGCTCTGAAGGACGCCAAGGGGGCCATAACCCTCACCGAAGATCCTCAAGCTACAGCCATGATCGCGGCGGCGGCCCATCGCCCGTCCGTTTTGCCTGTTCTGTTCAACGCCAAGAATATGGCCTTCAATGGCCAGATGGCCGACCGGTTCTTGGCCGATCCAGCCGCCCGCAAACGGATGGTGGCGCAGCTGGTCGATCTGGCCAAACGCCGGGGCTATGGCGGCTATGTCTTCGATTTGGAAAACCTCTCGACTGCGGGCCTTCGCGCCTATCCTAGCTTTGTCGCCCAAGCGGTTGCGGCCCTGCGCCCCTTAGGCCGAGAGGTCTGGGTCACCGCCCCGATGGACGATCCCGATTGGCCGCTCGCCAAGCTGCAAAAGGCCTCTGATAGCCTGATGCTGATGGCCTATGACGAGCACTGGTTGACCGGTGATCCTGGGCCGGTTGCGGGGCAAGACTGGTATCAGTCCCATATGGCTGAGAGTTTTAGTGTGCTTGATCCGGCCAAGACCATGATGATCCTCGGGGCCTATGGCTATGACTGGACCCTTGCGTCCGGCACGGTTAAGGGCCGGGCCGATGTGGTGACCTTCCATGAGGCGTCAGTTCTTGCCCGTGATGCGGGGGCGGATGTGCGCATGGATCACGCCTCGCTCAATCCGGGCTTTGCCTATCAAGATGACCAAAGGCAGCAGCATTCGGTCTGGTTCTTAGATGCCCCGACCCTGTTTAATCAGATCAAGGTCGCCGATGCTTGGCATCCCCGCGCCTATGGCGTCTGGCGGCTCGGTTCAGAAGACCCCGGCATTTGGCCGCTCTTAGGCAAGCCCTACGGGACGGCATCCTCAGCGGGTCTAACCAAAATGGGACCAGGGGAGGGCGTTGATTTTGATGGCACGGGTGAGGTTTTGCATGTCGCCTCGACGCCATCGGCCGGCAAGCGGTCCTTCACGGTCGATCCTGCCCGCGGCCTGATTGTGGATCAGCATTATGAGGTGTTGCCATCATCCTATGAGATCAAACGCTATGGGGCCCATCCGGGGCTTGTCGCCTTGACCTTTGATGATGGCCCTGACCCGCGTTGGACCCCTGAGATTCTCGATATTCTGAAGGAAAAGAAGGCGCCCGCGACCTTCTTCATCATTGGCGAGAATATGCAGACCTGGCCGGGTCTGGTGCAGCGCGAGCTGGATGAGGGCCATATGGTCGGCAGCCACACCTACACCCATCCCAATATTGGCGAGATTTCTGCCGTCCAGACGGTGCTTGAGCTGAATGTCACCCAGCGCCTGTTCGAGACCTTGACCGGGCGATCCATGCGCCTGTTCCGCCCGCCCTATTTCGGTGACGCTGAGCCTTCAACGCCGCGCGAAGTGGCCCCCATCCTTGCGGCTCAAAAACAGGGCTATCTGACGGTCGGCCTTCGGATCGACCCTGATGATTGGCAAAAGCCCGATGCCACGCTGATCGTTGAGCGGACCTTGGCGCGGCTCGCGGATGACAATCCGGAGACAGGCGGGCAGGTGGTCTTGCTTCACGATTCGGGCGGCAATCGCGAGCATACGGTCGCAGCCCTCCCCAAGCTAATCGATGCCCTTCGCGCCCATGGCTATCGGCTGGTCACGGTCTCAGAATTGGCGGGACTGTCGCCTAAGCTGGCCCTGCCGCCGACCTCGCGGAGTGATCTTGATATAATGCTAGATCGCTTGGGGTTTGGATTTTTCCGCATCGTCAATGCGTTTTTGCGGGTGCTGTTCATTACCGCTATCGCTCTTGGCGTGGCGCGTTTGGCCTTCTTGGCGAGCCTTTCCTTGGTGCACCGATTTACGGTTGAGGTGCGCACGCCGCCTGAGCTGGACCCGCTCACCGGACCAATGGTCACGGTCTTGATTCCTTGTTTCAACGAGGAAAAGGTCATTGTGAATTCGGTGCGCCAAATCCTCGCCTCGAACTGGAGCCATATGGAGGTCATCGTCCTTGATGACGGCTCCAAAGATCGCACAGCGGCCGTGGTCACGGAGGCCTTTAAAGACCATCCGCAGGTTCGCCTGATGAGCTTTGAAAATGGCGGCAAGGCGCTGGCCTTGAACCGAGGCCTCGTCGAGGCCAAGGGCGATATCATCGTGGCGCTCGATGCTGATACGCTCTTTGCGCCTGAAGCCTTGGGCCGTCTGGCCCGCTGGTTTGTTGATCCGCAGATCGGCGCTGTGGCGGGCAATGCCTTGGTCGGCAACCGGCTTAATCTGATTACCCGTTGGCAGGCGCTGGAATATGTCACGGCGCAAAATCTTGAACGGCGCGCGCTGGCGGCGCTGGGGGCCGTGACGGTGGTCCCGGGTGCCGTCGGGGCGTGGCGCAGGTCGGCCTTGATGGATCTGGGCGGTTATCCGCCGGACACACTGGCCGAGGATCAGGACCTGACCATCGCGGTTCAACGCGCCGGTTGGGATGTCGCGTTCGATCCCGATGCGCGGGCCTATACAGAGGCTCCCGATACGGTGGCGGGCCTGCTTAAGCAGCGATTCCGCTGGTCGTTCGGCACCTTGCAGTGCCTCTGGAAACATCGCGACGGCCTGTTCAGTACCAAGACGCCCGTCCTTGGCTTCATCGCTTTGCCGCAGATCTGGCTGTTCCAAATCCTCTTGGCCGTCGTCGCCCCCTTGGTCGATCTCGCGGTTGTCTGGGGTGTGGTCAGCGGTATCTTGGCCCACATCGCCCATCCGATTGAGTGGTCACCCGACGAGACGAGCAATATCTTGCTCTATTGGGGCGTCTTTGTGCTGATTGATCTGATGGCTGGGGTGATGGGGATGGCGATGGAGCGAGAAGCGCCTTGGTCTGACCTGCCTTGGCTGCCGCTTCAGCGGTTTGGCTATCGCCAACTGATGTATTCGGTGGTGGTGCGGGCTGTGATCACGGCCGTGCGCGGCCCGCAGGTCGGCTGGGGTAAGTTGGAGCGCCGCGGGACTGCCTCTGCGCCCCTGTTCGCCTCCAAGTCTTCAGGGGGTTGAATTTCCTCTTGGGCTCCATTGATTTGGCCAGAAGGGGGCGTTCACGGCCCGATGCTGGGCGTCTGTTCTGATGGCGGGCGCAATGGCGCAAAATCCCGCTGCCCATGTTGCGTGCGATAAAGAACAAATTCGGCGCAAAGCGTGTTTTCCTTGGCCTGTTTGGTTGCGCCTGCGGTTAGCCGTCTCTATAACGCGGTTCAAGATTGGTGCTGAACCTGTGTTCGGTGCTGTGTTTTCCGCGATCTTCTAGCCGCGACCGGACCTCATGAACATTCACGAGCATCAAGCCAAGGCCGTCCTCAAAGAGTTCGGCGTTCCTGTTCCACGCGGCTTTGCCGCCTTTACGGTCGATGAGGCCGTTAAGGGTGCTGAAGCCCTCGGCGGTCCTGTTTGGGTCGTTAAGGCTCAGATCCACGCCGGTGGCCGTGGCAAGGGCGGCGGCGTCAAGGTCGTCAAGTCGATCGAGGCCGTTCGCGAAGAGGCGACCCGCATGTTGGGCATGACGCTGGTCACCCATCAGACCGGCCCCGCTGGCCGTTTGGTTCGCCGCCTCTATGTCGAAGAGGGCGCGGCCATTGCGCGCGAGCTTTATCTGTCCTTGCTGGTTGACCGGGTCACGTCTCGCGTCTCCGTCGTCGCCTCTACTGAGGGCGGTATGGACATCGAAGAAGTGGCAGCCCACACGCCTGAAAAGATCATGGCCTTCTCGATTGACCCAGCGACCGGCGTCTTCCCGCACCATGCGCGGACCTTGGCATCGTCCTTGGGCCTGACCGGCGCGGCCGCCAAGCAGATCCAGACCCTCCTGCCTTCGCTCTATAAGGCCTTTGTCGAGCGCGACATGGAGATGTTGGAAATCAATCCTCTGATCGTCACCGCCGACGACCAGCTGCGCGTCCTTGACGCTAAAATCTCCTTCGACAGCAACGCCCTCTATCGTCAGCCGGAAATGCGCGAGCTTCGCGACATGACCGAAGAGGACGAAAAAGAGATCGAGGCCTCCAAGTACGACCTGTCCTACATCACGCTCGACGGCGAGATTGGCTGTATGGTCAATGGCGCGGGTCTGGCCATGGCGACGATGGACATTATCAAGCTCTATGGGGCCGAGCCTGCCAACTTCCTCGATGTTGGCGGCGGCGCGTCTAAGGAAAAGGTTACGGCAGCCTTTAAGATCATCACCTCCGATCCGGCGGTGAAGGGGATCTTGGTCAATATCTTCGGCGGCATCATGCGCTGTGACATCATCGCCGAAGGCGTGGTGGCTGCAGTAAAGGAAGTCGGCCTGAAGGTGCCTTTGGTGGTTCGTTTGGAGGGCACCAATGTCGCCCTCGGCAAGCAGATCATCAATGAGAGCGGCCTAAACGTCATCGCAGCGAACGACCTGTCGGACGCCGCAGAAAAAATCGTCAAGGCCGTGCGGGCCGGAAACTGAGCTGGATCCCACCGGGTCTGAAGATCGATTTCTAGAAAGCTGAAGCAGGGCGCATGTCCATCCTGATCGACAAGAACACCAAGGTTATCTGCCAGGGAATCACCGGTTCTCAGGGCACATTCCACACCGAGCAAGCCATGGCCTATGGCACGCAGATGGTCGCTGGGGTAACCCCCGGCAAGGGCGGCATGACCCATGTTGGTCTGCCCGTCTATGACACGGTTGCCGAAGCGCGTGAGCGCACGGGCGCAACGGCCTCGGCCATCTATGTGCCGCCGCCCTTTGCCGCCGACTCGATCCTCGAGGCCATTGCCGCCGAGATCCCGCTGATCGTCTGCATCACCGAAGGCATTCCTGTGGCCGACATGGTCAAGGTTCGCCGCGCGCTGGACGGCTCCAAGTCGCGCCTGATCGGTCCAAACTGCCCCGGCGTTCTTACGCCGGATCAGTGCAAGATCGGCATTATGCCCGGAAATATCTTCTCAAATGGCTCGGTGGGTGTTGTTTCACGCTCCGGCACCCTTACCTATGAGGCTGTTTTCCAGACCACGAATGTGGGCTTGGGTCAGACCACAGCCGTCGGCATCGGCGGCGATCCGGTCAAGGGCACTGAGTTCATCGACATTCTGGAAATGTTCTTGGCCGACGAAGCCACCAAGTCGATCATCATGATTGGTGAAATTGGTGGCTCTGCCGAAGAGGACGCTGCGGACTTCATTAAGCATTCCAAGATTAAAAAGCCTATGGTCGGGTTCATCGCCGGCCGCACAGCCCCTCCGGGGCGTCGGATGGGTCACGCGGGCGCGATCATCTCCGGCGGTAAGGGTGGCGCTGAAGACAAGATTGCAGCGATGGAGGCCGCGGGTATTCGCGTGTCACCGTCTCCCGCAGCACTGGGCCAGACCTTGGTCGAGTTGCTTAAGAGCCTGTGATCTACACACGCAAGGGAGCGATCCGCATCGGCTGATGTCCTGCGGCGGATCGCCTAGGAACGAAGACTATGGCGGACGATACCGGGCGGCTGAATCAACTTCTTGAGCAGACCTCCTTCCTCTACGGCGGCAATGGCGCATTCGTGGAGGCGCTCTATGCGCGGTGGGCCAAAGACCCCGCCTCGGTACAGCCATCGTGGCAGGTGTTCTTCGCCGGTCTGCATGAGCCGACGGCAGACGCCGTTGATGCGGTGCGAAGGCCCGGTTGGGTAGGCGGTCAAACCCCGCAGGCCCGCCCCGATTGGCTGTCTGCCCTTGATGGCCAGTGGCCAGCGGTCGAGGCCAAGATTGCTCAAAAGATCACCGACAAGGCCCCCGCCGCGACACCCGAAGCCGTCCGGGCTGCCACGCTCGACAGTCTGCGCGCCATCATGATGATCCGCGCCTATCGGATGCGCGGCCATTTGGCGGCCAATCTTGATCCTTTGGGCCTTAACGAAAAGCCCGATACGACCGAACTGGACCCGGCCAGCTATGGCTTCTCTGAGGCCGATTACGACCGTCCGATCTTCCTTGACTATGTTCTGGGCCTTGAGACCAGCACTGTGCGCGAGATCGTCTCGATCCTGCGCCGGACCTACTGCGGCAATGTCGGCGTGCAATATATGCACATCTCCGATCCTGTCGAAAAGCAGTGGCTGCAGGAGCGGATCGAAGGCAAGGACAAGGAAATCACCTTCACGCCTCAGGGCAAGGTGGCGATCCTCAAAAAGCTGATCGAGGCCGAGGGCTTTGAGCGCTTCCTGCACAAGCGTTTCCCCGGCACCAAGCGTTTTGGTCTGGATGGCGGTGAGGCCACGGTCCCCGCGCTCGAACAGATCATCAAGCGCGGCGGCGCTCTGGGCGTCGACGATATCGTCATTGGCATGCCGCACCGTGGCCGTCTGAACGTGTTGGCCGCTGTGATGGGCAAGCCCTATCGCGTCATCTTCCACGAGTTCCAAGGCGGCTCGTCCGTGCCCTCCGATATCGGCGGGTCTGGCGATGTGAAATATCATATGGGCGCCTCGTCGGACCGGAGTTTCGATGAGAACAGTGTCCACCTGTCGTTGACGGCCAACCCGTCCCACTTGGAAATCGTCAATCCGGTGGTGCTGGGTAAGGCCCGCGCCAAGCAGGCGGAAAAGCTTCGGCAAGATCCAGAGGGCGGTCGTGGACACGTGCTGCCCCTGCTGCTTCACGGCGATGCGGCCTTTGCCGGTCAGGGCGTGGTGGCGGAATGTTTCGCCCTGATGGGGCTGAAGGGTTATCGCACCGGCGGTACCATTCACTTCATCGTCAATAATCAGATCGGCTTTACCACCAGCCCCCGCTTCTCGCGCTCGTCCCCCTATCCATCGGACGTCGCCCTGATGGTCGAGGCCCCGATCCTTCACGCCAATGGGGATGACCCAGAGGCCGTGGTCTTTGCCGCCAAGGTCGCCACCGAATATCGTCAGAAGTTCGGTAAGGACGTGGTCATCGATATGTTCTGTTATCGCCGGTTCGGCCATAATGAGGGCGACGATCCGACCATGACCCAGCCCCTGATGTACGCCAAGATCAAGGGCCACCCCTCGACCCGCGAAATCTATAGCCAACGGCTGATCGAGCAGGGCGTGGTTACGGCTGCAGAGCTTGACGGATGGTTGACCGGCTTTGAGTCCTTCCTTGATGCCGAATTTGAGGCCGGTAAGGTCTATAAGGCTGACAAGGCTGACTGGCTGGACGGGGCTTGGAGCGGCCTTGCACGCCCCGACGGCGATGATCGCAAGTTCGACACCGCCGTGCCGCTGCAAAAGCTCAAAGATATTGGCTCGCGCCTGACAACGGTTCCCAACCACATTGACGTGCATAAGACCGTCAAGCGCGTGGTCGAAGGCCGCCGGACCGCCATCGAAGCTGGTGAAGGTCTGGACTGGTCAACGGGCGAGCATCTGGCCTTCGCGACCCTGCTGGATGAAGGCTTCCCCGTGCGTCTGTCCGGTCAGGACAGCGTCCGCGGCACCTTCGTGCAACGCCACTCGGACCTGATCGATCAGACGACTGAAGAGCACTATACGCCGCTGAACAATATCCGCCCCGGTCAGGCCCACTATGAGGTTATCGACTCGCTTCTGTCAGAAGAGGCGGTTTTGGGCTTTGAATATGGTTTCAGCCTTGCCGATCCCAACACGCTCGTGATGTGGGAAGCGCAGTTTGGTGACTTTGCCAACGGCGCTCAGGTGGTGGTCGACCAGTTCATCAGTTCGGGTGAACGCAAGTGGCTGCGGATGAGCGGTCTGGTGATGCTGCTGCCCCATGGCTATGAGGGACAGGGCCCAGAGCACTCTTCGGCCCGTCTTGAGCGCTATCTGCAAAGCTGCGCTGAAGACAATATGCAGGTGGTCAATGTCTCGACCCCGGCCAACTATTTCCACGCCCTGCGTCGTCAGATGCACCGCCCATTCCGCAAGCCCTTGGTGGTCATGACGCCCAAGTCCTTGCTGCGTCACAAGAAGGCGGTCTCAAAGCTAACGGACATGGCCGATGGATCGTCCTTCCACCGCGTTCTGTGGGATGATGCCGAGATCAATCCGGCCCTGACCTCGACCAAGCTGAAGTCGGATGATCAGATCCGCCGCGTGATCATGTGCTCGGGCAAGGTCTATTATGACCTGCTGGACGATCGCGAAAAGCGCGGGATTGACGATGTTTATCTGCTGCGTCTGGAACAGTTCTATCCCTGGCCCGTTAAGTCGGTGACCAAGGAGCTGGCGCGCTTCAAGAACGCTGAGCTGGTCTGGTGTCAGGAAGAGCCAAAGAACATGGGGGCCTGGACCTTCGTGGATCCTTGGATCGAGCTGACCTTGGCCAAGATGAAGATCAAGGCCAAGCGCGCCCGTTATGTCGGACGTCCGGCCTCGGCCTCGACCGCTGCGGGTCTGATGAGCCGTCACGTGAAAGAACTTGAAACCTTCCTCGGTGAGGCCTTCGCCTAAGGCAAGCCCACCCTTGGGACGCGATCGCGTCCTGCCGTTTTGACTGGAGTAGATAGACCGATGGCCGACATCATGACCCCCGCCCTTGGCGAGTCCGTTGCCGAAGCGACCGTGGCCCGCTGGACCAAAAAGGTTGGTGATGCGGTCAAGCGTGACGAGATGCTGATCGAGCTGGAAACCGATAAGGTCAGCCTCGAGGTCGTCTCTCCGGCTGACGGTGTCTTGACCGAGATCGTCGCCGCTGAGGGCGATACGGTCCTTCCGGGCGCTCTGCTCGGCCGTGTCACCGCTGGCGCAGCGGCAAGTCCGTCGGCTCCTGCGCCTGCTCCCGTCGCAGCCCCTGTTCCAGCGCCTGCACCCGCCCCCGTCGCCGCTACGGCTCCTGTTGCCCCATCGGTTCGCCGCATTGCCGCTGAGACCGGTCTGGACACCAGCACCGTTGCCGGTTCCGGCAAGGATGGCCGGGTGACCAAGGGCGACGCGCTGGCGGCCCTCGAAGCTCGCGCCGCTGCCCCAGCGGTCGCCGCCGCCCCCTCTGCACCGCGTCCGGTTCATGAGCGTGAAGATCGGGTCAAGATGACCCGCCTGCGCCAGACCATCGCCCGGCGCCTGAAGGAAGCTCAGAACACCGCCGCCATGCTGACGACCTTCAACGAGGTGGATATGAGCGCGGTCATGGCCCTGCGTAACCAGTATAAGGACGTGTTCGAAAAGCGTCACGGGGTGAAGCTCGGCTTCATGTCGTTCTTCGTGAAGGCCTGCGTTGAGGCTCTAAAGGACGTGCCCGACGTCAATGCTGAGATCGATGGTACCGACCTGATCTATAAGAACCATTATGACATCGGCGTTGCGGTCGGCACCGAAAAGGGCCTGGTTGTTCCCGTGGTGCGCGATGCTGAGACCCTTAGCTTGGCCGGTATCGAAAAGGCCATTGGCGCCTTAGGCAAGAAGGCCCGCGACGGTCAACTGTCGATCGACGACATGCAGGGCGGCACCTTCACCATCTCTAATGGCGGGGTCTATGGCTCGCTCATGTCCACCCCGATCCTCAACGCGCCCCAGTCGGGCATATTGGGCATGCACAAGATTCAGGATCGTCCGATGGTGGTCGGCGGTCAGATCGTCGTGCGTCCGATGATGTATCTGGCCCTTAGCTATGACCACCGCGTGGTCGATGGCCAAGGCGCCGTGACCTTCCTGGTCAAGGTGAAGGACTATATCGAAGATCCACAGCGCCTGCTGCTGAACCTCTAGTCGGCGGGCCGGAAACCCCGGTCCTAACCGCCTCTTTTTCCTGACCATTCAACGACCCAAAGCGGATTTAAGCTCATGGCCCAGTACGACGTCGTCATTATCGGGGGCGGCCCCGGCGGCTACAATGCGGCGATCCGCGCCGGTCAGCTTGGCCTCAAGGTCGCCTGTATCGAGGGGCGCGGCACCCTCGGCGGCACCTGTCTGAATGTCGGCTGCATCCCCTCCAAGGCGATGTTGCACGCGTCTGAGCTCTATGAACTGGCGAACAAGGATTTCGCCAAGATGGGCATCGACGGCAAGGTCACGGTCAATCTGCCGGTCATGCTGCAACAGAAGGCCGATTCTGTTCTGGCCCTGACCAAGGGCATTGAGTTCCTGCTCAAGAAGAACAAGGTCGACTATATCAAGGGTTGGGGCCGCATTGCCGGTCCAGGCAAGGTCGCGGTTAAGGCCGAGGACGGCACTGAGACGGTTCTCGACACCCTCAACACCATCATCGCCACGGGCTCAGAGCCGACTCCCCTTCCGGGCGTCGATGTTGATCAGAACCGGATCATTGATTCGACCGGCGCTCTGGTCATTCCTGAAATCCCAAAATCGATGGTCGTCATTGGTGCGGGCATTATCGGGCTTGAGCTCGGCTCGGTCTGGCGCCGCCTTGGCGCCGAGGTCACGGTGGTGGAATATCTCGACCGCATCACACCGGGAATGGACGCCGAAACCGCCAAGACCTTCCAGCGCATCCTGACCAAGCAGGGGGTCAAGTTTAAGCTGGGGACCAAGGTCACGGGGGCCAAGGCCTCCAAGACCGGCGTCGCCCTGACGTTGGAGCCCGCCGCTGGCGGCGACGCTGAGACCTTGAATGCAGACTATGTTCTGGTCGCCATTGGTCGTCGTCCCTATACGGACGGTCTAGGGCTGGAAACGGTCGGGATCGTGCCGGACAAGCGCGGCTTCATCGCCAATGACCATTTCAAGACCTCGGCTCCAGGTGTCTGGGTTGTCGGTGACGCCACCTATGGCCCCATGCTGGCCCATAAGGCCGAAGATGACGGCGTGGCCTGTATCGAGCTGATCGCGGGCAAGGCCGGTCACGTGAACTATGATCTGGTCCCCAGCGTCGTCTACACCTTCCCGGAAGTGGCCTGGGTTGGCAAGAATGAGGAAGAGCTTAAGGCCGCTGGCATCGCCTATAAGACGGGCAAGTTTCCCTTCACCGCCAATAGCCGCGCCAAGGTCAATCATGAGGGCGAAGGCTTTGTGAAAGTGCTGGCCGATGCCACCACCGACCAGATCCTCGGCGTCCACATGATCGGCCCTCAGGTCGGCGAGATGATCGGCGAATATTGCGTGGCCATGGAGTTTTCGGCCTCGTCCGAAGATGTGGCCCGCACCAGCCACCCCCACCCGACCCGCTCCGAAGCCCTGCGCCAAGCAGCCATGGGCGTCGAGGGCTGGACCATGCAGGCCTAAATCAGGCCGCAACCCATCAGACGATCTTGGGCGCATCCTCAGGCATGGGGGTGCGCCTTTTCGTAGGCGGCCATCAGGCCTGCGGCATCCACATCCGTATAGCGCTGGGTGGTCGATAGAGAGGCGTGGCCGAGCAGGTCTTGGATGGCGCGAAGGTCTGCCCCGGCCCCCAACAGATGGGTGGCGAAGGAGTGGCGAAGGGCGTGGGGCGTGGCGCTGTCGGGCAGGCCCAAACGACTACGCAGATTTTGCATCAGGGCCTGAGCATGGCGCGGACTATAGGCCCCGCCGCGTTTGGCCCGGAACAGGGCGTCTTCGGGGGTCAGCTGGAATGGCACCTCGGCCAGATAGACCTCTACCGCCTCAGTGACCGCAGGCAGGACCGGAACGATGCGGGTCTTGCCGCCCTTGCCGGTAATGCGCACCGAGCCTTGCAAAGGCGCATCAGCGAAGGTCAGGGATAGGGCCTCTGAAATGCGCAGGCCGCAGCCATAGAGCAGGGTCAGAACAGCGCAGTCGCGCGCCACCTCCCACGGCTCGTGCTCCAGATCGCTGGCCGCCTCCTCGATCAGACCGAAGGCCTGATCCTCGCTGACGGGACGCGGTACGCCAGGTTTGACCTTGGGGCCGCGCACGAGGCTCATGGCGGCATTGGGCATGCCCATGCGCCGGTCAAGCCAGCGATGGAATGAGCGGATGGCCGATAGCGCTTGCGATAGAGAGCGCGGCGATAGGGGCCGCTCGCATTGAACGCGGCTCGACAGATAGGACCGCACCTCGGCAGCGGTGACCCCGCCCAGATCGGCAAAGCGCAGGGGCTCGCCGCGATGGGTTTCGATAAAATAAAGATAGGGCCCGACACAGTCGCCGTAGGCTCGCAAGGTGCGCGGCGAGGAGCGGCGCTCATGGTCCATATAGGTCAACCAAGCGCGCAGCCCGTCTTGGGCCGTGTTCAGATCGCTTGGCGAGCCTAGAGCACCGGCCATCGTTCTGCCGTCCGTTCCACCACTCGCGCTAAGAA
>CAISGS010000546.1 GCA_903884915.1 uncultured Caulobacteraceae bacterium
ATCGACGAGATCGCCTTCCAAACCAACCTTCTGGCCCTCAATGCCGGGGTCGAGGCGGCGCGGGCTGGGGATGCTGGCCGAGGCTTTGCGGTGGTCGCCTCAGAAGTGCGGGCCTTGGCTCAACGTTCGGCAGAGGCTGCCAAGGAAATTAAGGGCCTGATCAGCGAAAGCTCGCGTCAGGTAGCTTCCGGAGTCGATCTGGTCGGCCAGACCGGGCAGGCCCTAAAGCGCATTGTCGATGAGGTCGCCGAAATCAATGATCTGGTCTCCCAGATCGCCGCCTCCGCCGAGGAACAGTCCATCGGCCTGCAAGAGGTCAATACCACCGTCGTTCAGATGGATCAGGTGACTCAGCAGAACGCCGCCATGGTCGAGCAATCCACCGCTGCCAGCCGACAATTGGCTGACGAGACCACCAACCTTCAGGCCCTGATTGGCCGGTTTAACTATGGTGAGGTGGCCACCCTTGCGACCAGCCGCGCACCCAGCAGACCCGCTGCCCGGCCAGCACCGACCTTTGCCAGTCGGCCCCCGGCAGCCCCTGCACCGGTCCGCAAACCTGCACCGTCAGTCGCTGACGAGGGCTGGGAAGAGTTCTAGACCTCACCCTCTCGAATATGAAAATAGATGGGCCCTGAACCTCACCGTTCGGGGCCTTATTCTTGATGGGCCGGCGACCAACCCTCGGCTCACGCGCACCCATTTCAAGGCAATCCCCGCGCGCATAACCCCATGTGCGACAACTCGCCGGATGGATAGGATTACCCATAAATGTAATGGGGTTTTTCAGGCTGTCAGTTGGCGTCAGTCTTTCGGAAGGCTGGACACCACAATGGCGGCAATCGACGGGCCTAAGGGCACAGCTTCCTCTGGCGCAGGGCTCCTCGCCGGACTGTTAGGGGTCGGCGTCCTCCTCACCATCTTCATGGCGTCCCGCACCCATGACCCAAGGTTTATGGTTCACGCCTATATCTTTATGGCCGCCTTTACCCTCGCCCTAGCGGTCTTGGTGATCGGCATTTCAGCGGACCGATTTGTTCAAAGCGAAGACAAATATGAAGATGGCGTCATCCGCGCCGGGGTCATTGCCTCCCTGTTCTGGGGCGTCGTCGGCATGCTGGTCGGGTTGGTCATTGCCTCGCAGCTCTCCTGGCCCAACCTGTTCTATTTTCCTGAATTTGGCTGGCTGAACTTTGGCCGTTTGCGGCCCCTACACACCTCCGGCGTGATCTTTGCCTTTGGCGGCAACGTCCTGATCGCCACCTCCTTCTATGTGGTGCAGCGCACCTGCAAGGCGAGGCTAGCCGGCGGCATCGCCCCTTGGGTCGTGTTCTGGGGCTATCAGCTGTTCATCGTCCTAGCGGCGACCGGCTATCTAATGGGCGTGACCCAGAGCCGCGAATATGCCGAGCCGGAATGGTATGTCGACATCTGGCTGACCGTGGTTTGGGTAACCTATCTGCTGGTCTTTTTGGGCACGATCTGGAAGCGCAAAGAGCCGCACATCTATGTGGCCAACTGGTTCTATCTGGCCTTCATCGTGACGGTGGCCATGCTCCATATCGTCAATAATCTGGCCGTGCCGGTCTCGCCCCTGTCGAGCCACAGCTATTCGCTGTTCTCCGGGGTGCAGGATGCTCTGGTTCAGTGGTGGTATGGCCACAATGCGGTGGGCTTCTTCCTGACCGCGGGCTTCTTGGCCATCATGTACTATTTCATCCCCAAGCGGGCGGAGCGGCCGGTCTATTCCTACCGCCTGTCCATCGTCCACTTCTGGGCCCTGATCTTCATCTATATCTGGGCTGGTCCGCACCACCTTCACTATACGGCCCTGCCGCAGTGGGCGCAGACCCTGGGCATGACCTTCTCGATCATGCTGTGGATGCCCAGCTGGGGCGGCATGATCAATGGTCTGATGACCCTGTCAGGGGCCTGGGACAAGCTGCGCACTGATGCCGTGATGCGCATGCTGATCGCAAGCCTCGCCTTCTACGGCATGTCGACCTTCGAAGGTCCGGTCATGAGCGTTCGGGCGGTCAATGCCCTGTCCCACTATACCGATTGGACCATCGGGCACGTTCATTCCGGCGCTCTGGGCTGGGTTGGCTTTGTGTCCTTTGGCGCGATCTATTGCCTGGTGCCGTGGCTGTGGAAGCGTCCACGCCTCTATTCGGACCGTCTGGTCGAGTGGCACTTCTGGATCGCGACCATCGGCATCCTGCTCTACATCGCCGCCATGTGGGTGTCGGGGATCATGGAAGGCCTGATGTGGCGTGAATATACGTCCGAGGGCTTCTTGGCCTACTCCTTCGTTCAAACCGTCGAGGCCAAACATGTGGCCAATATGATCCGCGCCTTGGGGGGCCTGCTCTATCTCTCCGGCACATTGATCATGGTCTATAATGTCTGGCGCACGATCCGAGGCGATGTTGCCGCGCTCGAAAAGAATGCCGTTCTGGTTCAACCCGCAGCTTCCGGTCCCGCCCCTAAGGGCGCGGCAGTCGCAGCAGAATAGGGGCGCGCGCCATGTGGAAGCACCATCAAAAACTTGAGCGCCACTCCCTTCTGCTGGTGATCGTCATATTGGTCGTGGTCGCCATCGGCGGCTTGGTCGAGATCTCGCCTCTGTTCTATCTGGAAAGCACGATTGAAAAGGTCGATGGCATCCGTCCCTATACCCCGCTCGAACTGGCCGGTCGTGACATCTATGTGCGTGAGGGCTGCTATGTCTGCCACTCGCAGATGATCCGCCCCCTGCGCGACGAGGTGGAACGTTATGGCCATTACAGTCTTGCGGCTGAAAGCATGTACGACCACCCCTTCCAGTGGGGCTCCAAGCGCACCGGCCCTGATCTGGCCCGCGTCGGCGGCAAATATTCCGATGGCTGGCAGGTCGATCACCTGACCAATCCAAGGGCGGTCGTGCCGGAATCGGTGATGCCTCCCTACGCGTTCTTGGCCAAGAAGGACTTGGATTACCGGGATATTGCCGACAAGCTCCGCGCCCAGCGCGCGGTGGGTGTGCCCTATGGCGACGCCATGATCGCCAAAGCGGCGACCGATTTGGAAACCCAGGCCGATCCCTTCGCCTCGGGCGGTACAGCCCTCAAGAAGCGCTATGGCCCCAAGGTCAATCAGCGCGACTTTGACGGCCAACCCGACAGGATCAGCGATATGGACGCGCTGATTGCCTATCTGCAGATGCTCGGCACCACGGTCGATTTTACGACCTACAAGGCCGATGCCGGCGAAAACCTAAGGTGAGGCGGGCATGACCTACGAAACCCTATCCAGAATCGTGCAGCAGGGCGGCACCGTCTATTTCAGCCTGCTGTTCTTGATGGTCTGCGTCTACGCCTTTTGGCCAAAGAACAAAGAGACCTTTGATCGCGCCGCGCGCCTGCCTTTGGACGAGGACTAGACCATGGCTGACCCAAAGCACGACAAGCCCACACCTCACAAAGACGAGATCAGCGGCGTCGACACCACCGGCCATGAGTGGGACGGGATCCGCGAACTGGACAATCCCCTGCCCCGTTGGTGGCTCTATGTCTTCTATGCCTGCATCGTCTTTGCGGTCGGCTATTGGGTCCTGATGCCCGCATGGCCAGGCCTACATGGCTACACCAAGGGCCTTTTGCACCAGTCTGACCGAGGCGAGCTGTCGGTCGCGCTGCATGACCTGTCGGCCACGCGCGGCGCGGCGGGACAGGCACTGGTCAAGGCCTCGCTGGAACAGATCGAAGCCGATCCGAAGCTCCAAGCCTATGCCCTATCGGCGGGGGCCTCGATCTTCGGGGACAACTGCGCCACCTGCCACGGGACCGGCGGTACGGGCGGCAAGGGCTATCCCAACCTGCGCGACGATGTCTGGCTCTGGGGCGGCGATCTCAACGCCATCGAGCACACCCTTCGCGTTGGCATTCGCTCGACCCATACCGATACACGCCAATCGCAGATGCCGTCCTTTGGACGTGACCAGCTCTTGACCGGCGCGCAGGTCAATGACCTGACAGAATATGTCACCGCCCTGTCGCGCCGCAAGGCCGACCCTGCTGCCGTCAGCCGCGCAGCCCCTCTGTTCCAAGCCCAATGCGCGGTCTGCCATGGTGCCGATGGCAAGGGCAATCAGGCCGTCGGCGCACCGAACCTGACCGATCAGGATTGGCTCTATGGCGGCGACCCTAACAGCATCCATACCCAGATCTGGAACGGTCGGGCCGGGGTCATGCCCAGTTGGGAAAAGCGCTTTGATACGGCAACGATCAAGGCCCTGACGGTCTATGTTCACGCCAATGCCAGCGGTCAATAGGCCGCTGGATGATGTGAAAGCAGGCTCTTCGTGCCCGTCCTGATCGACACTGTAAATGGTGACAAGCGCCCCAAGGTGCCGGACCCCGCACCCCTCTATAAGGGGCGCGAGCCAATCTATCCCAAGCTGGTTCACGGCCAGTTTCGGACGATCAAGTGGGTCCTGCTGTGGATCACCTTGGCGGTCTATTACATCCTGCCCTGGCTGCGGTGGGATCGGGGACCGGCAACGCCAAACCAGGCGGTTCTGGTCGATTTCACCCATGCGCGGTTCTACTTCTTCTTCATCCAGCTATGGCCCGAAGAGATCTACTATTTCACCGGTCTGCTGGTCACGGCAGCCTTGGCCCTGTTCCTCGTCTCGGCCCTGTTTGGACGGCTTTGGTGCGGCTATGCCTGTCCTCAGACGGTCTGGACCGATTTCTATATTGTGGTCGAGCGGCTGTTCGAGGGCGACCGCAATGCCCGCATGAGGCTGGATGCGGCCCCGACCTCGTTCAACAAGGTTTGGCGCAAGACGGGCAAGCATGCCGTCTGGCTGCTGGTGGCTCTGGTCACCGGCGGGGCCTGGGTCTTCTATTTCGACGATGCCCCGACCCTGATGGGCCAACTCTTTACAGGGTCAGCGGCGACCAGCGCCTATCTGTCTGTCGCGATCTTGACCTTCACCACCTATGCACTGGCCGGGTCAATGCGCGAGCAGGTCTGCACCTATATGTGCCCTTGGCCGCGCATTCAGGGGGCCATGCTGGATGAGCATTCCTTACAGGTCACCTACCGGGCAGACCGGGGCGAGACCCGCGGCCCCCACAAAAAGGGCGAGCGCTGGGAAGGTCGCGGCGACTGTATCGATTGCCAGCAATGTGTCGTGGTCTGCCCGATGGGGATCGACATTCGCGATGGTGCCCAGATGGAGTGCATCAATTGCGGCCTCTGTATCGATGCTTGCGACGAGATCATGGACAAGGTCGAGCGTCCGCGTGGTCTGATCGCCTATGATACCGACTATGCGGTTGCTGCGCGGCTTGCCAAGCGCAAGCCGACCTATCATCTCATCCGCCCCCGGACGGTCTATTATGCCTTGGCCTTGGCTCTGGTTGGCGGCTTGATGCTCTATGGGCTTCTGACACGCTCGCCCGTCGCCATTGATGTGCTGCGCGACCGCAATCCGGAATATGTTCAGCTGTCCGACGGCGCGGTGCGTAACGGCTACACGCTGAAGCTCATGAACCGCTCCCTCCATCCCACAGTCTTTTGGGTGGACTTCAAGGGGCCTAAGGACGCGGTCGTCCGGGCCGTTGGCCAGACAGCAACCACAAGAACCTTGGCCGTGCCCCTTGCGGCAGACGGCCAGCGCAGCCTGCGCGTCTTCGTCACCGTTCCACAAGACCATGACGAACATGACCTCCACCACAGCAGCCCCGCGACCTTTGCAATCACCTCTCAAGACGGTCAAACGGCTGAAAAGAAAACCGTATTCCTCGCCGCAGGAGATGACCGATGAGCATGGGCCAAGCCACCCCCAAGACGCCCGATCAACGCGGCCAACTGACCGGCTGGCACGTCCTGATCATCTTTGTCGTCTTTTTCGGCATCATGCTGTCGGTCAATATCTTGATGGTCGTTCAAGCGATCCGCACCTTCCCCGGCGAGGTCAATAGCCAGCCCTATGAGGCGGGCTTAGCCTACAACCATACCCTCAAGGAACAGGCGACCGAACGGGCCCTTGGCTGGCGCGCCAAGGTCGATCACATCACCGTCTCATCAACCGGTACCGTCATCGCGGTCCAGTGGCTCGATGCCGCGGGCCACCCCCTTAGCGGTGCCAAGGTTGTGGGTCAGATCATTCGGCCAGCGACCGAAAAACAAAGCCACGACCTTCGTTTTGTCGAGCAATCCGCCGGGCTCTATGAGGCCAAGGTGACGGCTGCGCCCGGCGCATGGGACCTGTCGGTCACCGCGACCGACGCCCGGGGTGAGCACCGCACCGCTCAGCGACGGGTGGACTGGCAATGAGTGACGGCGCGCTGGACATTATGGATCGTAAGGCCGGAGGGGGCACCGGACCGGACCCTGCCGTGTTCGTGCGCGGGACCGAGGATGGTCAGCAGCGGCTGGAACTGCTGGTCCAAGGCGCGCGCTGCGCTGGCTGTTTGAACAAGATCGAAAAGGGCATGGCCGCCCTGCCCGGCGTCACAGTGGCGCGCATGAACCTGACCACCGGGAAGTTGGCCGTTCAGTGGCGCTCGGGCCGCCTGCAACCGGCCCAAGTGGTCGAGGCCCTCGCCGACCTTGGCTATCCGTCCGTGCCCTATGATCCCGAAGAGGCCCGCCAGAGCGAGGACCGCGAAGGTCGCCGCCTGGCCATAGCCCTTGGGGTCGCTGGCTTCGGCGCAGGCAATGCCATGATGTTCACCGTCCCCATCTGGGCAGGCCTGATGGGCCAAGAGATGGGCGAGGGCGTGCGCACGGCCTTCTATTGGCTCACCGCCATCATCGCCGGACCCTGCGCCCTCTATGCCGGGATGCCGTTCTTTGAAAGCGCTTGGAATGCGCTCAAGCGCGGCAAGGCCAATATGGATGTGCCCATCTCTTTGGGCGTGATCCTGTCTTTGGGCGTCAGCGTCTATGAGACCCTGATCCATGCCCGCCATGCCTATTTTGAAGCCGCCGTCACCCTGCTGTTTCTACTGCTGATCGGTCGCTATCTGGACCATCGTTTGCGCGCCCAAGCCAAGGGCGCGGCGCGTGATCTTCTCGCGCTTCAAGCTGTGACCGCCGCGCGGCTTCAACCAGATGGGTCCACCCAATCGGTGGCCCTGCGTGATGTGCAGGTCGGCGATCGCTTGGCCGTCGCGCCCGGAGACCGGATGCCCGTCGATGGCGTGGTCGAAAGCGGCACCTCCCTGCTCGACCTGTCGCTCTTGACCGGAGAGACTGCGCCCGTGGCCACCGCTGCAGGCGCACGCATTGTCGCCGGAGCCCTCAATCTGAACGGCGCTCTGGTCATCCGTGCCGAAGCGCTACCGGAAGATTCGACCCTTGCGGCCATTGCCCGCCTGATGGAGGCCGGAGCCCAGTCCAAGTCGCGCTATGTGCGATTGGCCGACCGCGCCGCTGAGATCTATGTTCCGACCGTCCACACCCTAGCGGCCTTGACCTTGGTGGGCTGGTGGATGGCAGGTCTGCCCTTCCCCGATGCCCTGATGCGGGCCACAGCGGTCCTAATCATCACCTGCCCCTGCGCTCTGGGCCTTGCTGTTCCCGCCGTCCAGATCGTAGCCTCCGGGCGGCTCTTTCAGCGCGGCGTGCTGGTCAAATCCGGCGCGGCCCTCGAACGGTTAGCCGAGGTTGATCACGTGGTCTTCGACAAGACCGGCGTCCTGACCTATGGCCGCGCCCAGCTGGTTAGCTTTGATCCCGAGGCCTTTAAGGCTGCTGCCCCCCTGGCCCGCGCCTCGCGCCATCCCCTGTCGCGTACCCTATCCTTGGCCGCAGGTCCGGGCCCGGCAGCGCAAGAGGTGCACGAACTTGCCGGACAGGGTGTCGAGGGCCTGATCGATGGACGGATGGCCCGACTTGGCCGTGCCGATTTCGTCGGCGCTCAAGGCCAATCGGCCAGCGAGACCGAGCTTTGGTTCGCCTTTGAGGGCGAGACCGCGCACCGCTTCACCTTCGCCGATCAGTTGCGCAGCGATGCGGCCAAGACGGTTGCGGCCCTTAAGGCCCTAGGCCTCAGCGTCGAAATCCTCTCTGGAGACCTGTCGGGGGCCGTCGAGCGCGCCGCTGAGGGGGCTGGCATCAGCCAATGGCGCGCAGGCCTGACCCCGATGGACAAGGCCGCCATTATTGATGGCCTCATCGCTTCAGGCCGCAAGCCCTTGATGATTGGGGACGGCCTCAATGATGCCGCCGCGCTGGCCAAGGCCCATGCCTCTATGGCCCCCGGCGCTGCGGCCGATGCCAGTCAGTCTGCGGCCGATCTGGTCTTTCAAGGCGATGATCTGGCCGTCGTCGTCACCGTGATCGAGGTCGCGCGCGCGGCAAAGGCGCGAGCGATGGAGAACTTTGCCTTCGCGGCAGTCTATAATCTGATTGCCGCGCCCGCTGCAGTCTTTGGGCTGGTGACGCCCTTGATTGCGGCCTTGGCCATGTCGGGCTCATCCTTGGTGGTGATGCTCAATGCCCTGCGTTTAAGGCTGGCCGGAAAGATGGTGAGGCCTACGGCGTGAACATCATCCTCTTTTTCCTTGCGCCCCTGACCTTGCTGATGGCAGCCGGGTCGCTGGCGGCTTTTTGGTGGACCTTTAAGGCCAACCAGTATGATGATCCCCAAGGCGACGCCGCGCGCATCCTCTATGATCAACTGGACGATGGCCCGCCGGTCACCGCGCCTGACGAGGCCAACGAGGTTTAGGACACCGCTTGATGGATGAGACCCTCGACCCTGCTGTGATCCCCCCCGCTCAAATTCCAAAACGCGGCCATCGGCTGGAGCGGCTCGTCCAGATCGCCAAAGGCTTTGGCCCCTTACCCACCGCCATCATTGCCCCAGAATCGTCCGAAGCCCTTGCCGGTGCCCTAGAGGCTCGGGATTTGGGGCTCATCACCCCGATCTTGATTGGCAATGGCCATAAGATCATGGCTCTTGCTCAAGCGCTCAAGGCGGACCTTAGCCATGTCAGAATTGATGAGGCCTCCGATCCGATCACAGCGGCTGAGCGCGGTGTTGCCCTCGTACGCGATGGCACGGTGCGCGCCCTGATGAAGGGGCATCTGCACACAGAGGATTTCTTGCGGCCCATCGTTCGGCGCGAAGGGGGGCTACGTACCCGTCGGCGGCTGAGCCACGTGTTCGTGATGGATAGTGATGACCTTGACCGTCTGATCCTCGTCTCCGACGCGGCCATCGCCATCGCGCCAGACCTGATGCAAAAGGTCGACATCACCCAAAATGCCATTGATCTGGCCAGAGCCATTGGCATTGCCTTGCCCAAGGTCGCCATCCTGTCGGCGATTGAAACCATTAGCCCAGCCATGCCGTCCTCGGTCGATGCGGCGATCCTATCCAAAATGGCTGAGCGCGGTCAGATTACCGGCGGGATCGTCGATGGCCCCTTGGCGATGGACAATGCCATGAACCTCGAAGCCGCCATGGCCAAGGGTTTGGACCTGAAGGTTGCGGGCCATGCGGATGTGCTGATCGTGCCCAATATCGAGGCCGGAAACATGCTGGCCAAGGACCTGATCTTTGTCAGTGGCGCGGCCTCTGCGGGCCTCGTGGTCGGCGCGAGTGTGCCGATCATCCTAACCAGTCGCTCTGACGATGCCGCCGCACGGGTCGCCTCCTGCGCGGTGGCCTTGGCCTATGATGTTTGGCGACGAACAGGCCAGCCAATCATGGATTGGGCCGCTCTGGCCGAAGCCCCGCCGTTACAAAAGGCTTAAGCCGTTGAAGGCCATCCTCACCCTCAATGGCGGTTCGGCGACGCTCAAGGTCGCCCTCTTTGAGGCCGCAGCGCCCCATCGCCGCCTTGGAGACGGGATGATCGAGCGGTTCGGCGTGGGGCCGCGCTTGCGACTTCGCGCGCCGGGCCTTGCCGATCGTGCGCAGGACTGGGCCAAGGGCGAGGGGCCTACCGATGCTCAGGCCGCCTTCCATGCGCTCTGGCCCGCCCTTAAGGCCCGCCACAGCGAGCTAGAGATCGTCTCGGTCGGACATCGCATCGTCCATGGCGGGGCCGACCATGCCGGTCCATGCCTGATCGATGAGGCTGTCTTGACCGGCCTCAAGCGCCTTTCCCCCCTCGCTCCGCTGCATCAACCGGCCAATCTGGCCGTGCTGGAGGCCGCGCAGCAGGACCTGCCGAAGGCTGGGCATGTCGCCTGTTTTGACACGGCATTTCACCAAGGGCGGGCCTTTGAGACCGAAGCCTTTGCCCTGCCCCGCCACTTCTATGAGGAGGGTGTTCGCCGCTATGGCTTTCACGGCCTGTCCTATGCCTCGGTTTTGGAGCGTTTGCGCCATGAGCGGCCCGATCTGGCGATGGGTAAGATCGTCATAGCGCATCTGGGCTCTGGCTGTTCGCTCTGCGCCCTCGATCAGGGACGCAGCGTCGCCACGACCATGGGCTTTTCGGCCTTGGACGGGATACCGATGGGCACCCGCCCGGGCGCCATTGATCCGGGGGTTTTGCTCTATCTGATGACCGACCGCGGCATGGACGCCAAGGCCATTGAGGACCTGCTCTATCGGCGCTCAGGACTGCTCGGCCTATCAGGCCTATCGGCTGACGTGCGCGATCTTGAGGCTTCAGATCAGCCGCAGGCCAAACAGGCCCTAGACTATTTTTGTAGCCGCGTCGCTGTGGGCATCGCCGCCATGGCCGGGGAACTGGGCGGGCTTGATGGGGTGATCTTTACCGCTGGGATCGGAGAAAATTCATCCCATATTCGCCACGACATTAGCCAAAGACTGGCATGGCTGGGCGCGGGATCACGCCTTGCCCTTTGCGTGATCCCCACAGACGAAGAAGGTCAGATCGCCGTCCAGACGGCTGAGGTCTGCGGTCTTTAGGGCTTGGGCCAAAATCTCGGTAGATCGAGCGCCAGCTTCAAGGCCTGCTCCGCCTTCAGCGCCGCATCCGCCTGTCCAGCATAAAGACTGGCAAGGGCCTGACCGGCGTCAAAGGCAGAGGGACCGCTGGCGTGGGCGCGCAGCAGTGCCTCTCCAACGGCGCGGTCATTGACGAGACCCAACCGATCTTGAACCTGTTTAACAGCATCGATCAGATGGCGACGGCGCTCCAATCCCTCCGGGTAGAGGCTGGCAAAGAGCTCCATCCCATAGCGGAAATTTTTGGCGCGAATACGGACCCGATGCTGCGCCTCTGCGGGCAGGTTGGTCAGGTCCTTGCCATCGGTCTTGAGCTTGCGGCGCAGACGTTCCAACGCCTGGTTAGCAAAATCCAACACGGGCTGATCCCGCAGGCCTGACTGAGACCAAGGGCTCTGACGCCAATCGCCTGCCTCAGCCCAAGCCATGACCGTCAACAGGGTTTGGCCATAGGCGTGCGAGGCCAAGACGCGGCCGACCTCATCATAGGCCTGACCGCGATCAAGAATAACGGCCTCAAGTAGCCGAGGAGAAGGCTGTTCCGAGGTCTCAATCCGCGCAATCAGAACATCCAGATCGCGCGCGCGGCCCATAGTCTGGCTAAGAGCGCGAAGACGGCCACGCATGTCGATAAAGGCCTGATCGGCGACCACCGCCTTAAAGAGGCCCAAGGTCGCTCTTAGGCGGCGCAGGGCGACACGGATCTGGTGGAGTGCCTCAACCTCTCGGTTCTGAGCGACCAAAGCGCCATTGTGCAAAATCTGGCCAAGGCCTTCGCGCACCATGGCGCTAAGCGCTTGGCCCACGCTCAGGCCAGACAGGTCTAACCGGCTTTCCGCCTTAAGGGGCAACACCTGGTCATTGGCCAGCAAGGCAAAGCCCCGATCGGCCTTAGACTGGGATGAAGCGACAAGCCGGGTCTCGGCTGCCATGCTCAAGGCCAGATCAAACAGGGCGCGCGTGGGTCCCTCAATCAATTCGAATTCCAGTTCGGCAAAGTCCTGCACCCGGCCTGCGGCCTCGACGCGGCCCATATCGAACGCCATTTCGATCTGGCAGTCGGGCGTGGGGTTAATGAGGGCGGTTCGCCGATCGACCTGAATCAGAAAGAGGGGACGCAACTGATTCGTGCTCAGATCGACGGCCGCCAAGGGCGTCTGCGCAAGCAGCGACAGATCCGGTGTCGCTCCCTGAACCGGATGTTCCCACTCAGCGCGCTCAAAAAGGCCCGCGGCCTCGGGCGCGATAACCTTGAGGGTTTGGATTCCAGCACGCAGCCGCAAAGATAAACCGGCTCGGCGCAAATGCTGATCTGCGGTGTCGAAATAGATTGAGGTCAGGGCGCGCGGCTCCTGATCCTTCCAAATGGGCGAAGCCATAAGCTGGGCAACATCTGACCAAGCGACGCCCAGTTTCAGTTCAATTTCCGTGGGCTGGTTCAGCGTCATCATGCCAACTGTTTTTCCACCGTCCTCTTTTCATGCGACCATTAACGGATCTTTGCCAGTCTAATGCTCATGCTAACCCTCTCATCGCAAAGGTTCGGTCAGCTCGGCGGTTTAGATAGTGAAAACTAACTTATTGATGAGATTGAATAATTTTTTGCAAAACAGGCATTTTCGCTACTTTTCCGATTGATCAGAAAAGCTGAATATATTATCCATCAGCGAAAGTGCCGCACCCCAAAGGTTAATATCGCTGTACTTGCTTAGGTTCTAAAATCGGTATTAAAAGCTAGCATCGAGGTGTCCATGCCCGACTCAACCGAAGTTTTTCAGGATAGTACCCGTGCAATGCCGAAACAGGGCCGTGCCGTTCAGACTTACGAGCGCCTGTTGGACGTTTCCGGTGATCTACTGGCCGAAGTTGGCATTGAGAGAATCTCCACCAATCTAATCTGCGCACGGGCCGGGATGACCCCTCCGGCGCTCTATCGCTACTTTAAAGACAAATATGCGGTGCTCGAGGCGCTGGGCCGTCGGCTGCTTTCACGGCGATCGGACATCCTCACCCTATGGCTGGCGGAAACCGCGCCAAAGGGCCAGCAGGCCTTGGCCGATGGGTTGCCCGCGGTTCTGGGCGACACTTGGGCGGCAACGCTCAAGGAGCCGGGGGCGGTCTGGATCCTCAAGGCCCTGCGCGCCGTGCCGCAACTGGCCCATGTTCGGGTCGAAACCTACCGAGACATGACCGACATGGTCACATCGGTCTTCAGCGCGACGCTCGGTCATCCGCCTAGGGATGATCTGTGGCTGCGGGTCCGTATCGCCTTAGAGTTTGCCTTCAGCGCCGACGAACTTCTGTTCGAAGAAGATCGCTTGCCTCAAGAGGTAATCATCGCCGAGGCCTCAGAACTGCTTCGCCGCGCCCTGCTGGAAGCCTTGCCAATGTCCGGTTCCGACCGGGGCTAAAAGTCCTTGCAACCTGACCCTTGCCGACCGACATAGGGTCAGTCCATCCTATGGTTCAGGATGCGAGGGCGCAAACCATGACCGATCTGCAGGCGGCGCCCTTGGCCCGCGGCCATATTGTTGACCAACTCATCTATGAGCGCGCGCCGCAATTGGTGCGGTCTAGCCTGTGGCCGATGCTGCGCCCGCTGCTCTATGAAATCCTCGGCTATCGCAAGGCGCGCCGGATGGCCGACGCCATTGCCAGCATGGGCGGGGTTGAAGCCTTGGACCATGTGGCGAACCTTTTGCAAGTCCGCGTTACCTTGAACCATCCCGAACGCCTGCCAACCACCGGCCGGGTTGTGATTGTCGCAAACCATCCGTCCGGCATTGCCGATGGGGTTGCCCTGCGCGACGGGATAGGGCGTTTGAGGCAGGACCTCTGTTTCTTTGCCAATGCCGATGCTCATCGGGTCTGTGCGGGCTTTGACGATGTGCTTATTCCGGTTGAGTGGGTTGAGGAAAAACGCACCCGCGAAAAGGCTCGGATGACCTTGAAACGCGCTCAAGAGGCCTTTGAAGCCGAGCGGGCGGTCGTCATTTTCCCCGCTGGTCGCTTGGCCGTGCGCGGTCCTGATGGCCAACTTTCAGACCCAAGCTGGATGCCCAGCGCCATATCACTGGCCCGTAAATATGATGCACCGGTCCTGCCGATCCATCTGACGGGGCCCTATCCTCACCTGTTTCAGTTCTTCAATCGATTTTCACGTGAACTTCGAGACATCACCCTGTTCCATGAGTTGCTCAACAAGCGTCGGGGTCAGTTTGGCCTAACGATCGGCCCCCTGATCCCACCCGGTGAGCTCGGAAACGATACGGCCTTGGCGACTGTGGCCATCAAGGCCTATGTCGAACGCCGCCTTCCGCTTCATCCGGATCAGCCCTTTTCGTTAGCCCGATAGATTAAAGCTTGGACCCTTTGCGTTTGAACGCTACCGCCCCCTGGCACCATCTGCCCGACGAACAGGCCACGACGGCCTTGGGCACCGCCTTGGCTGACAAGATTTTGCGCGGCGAGGCCATCTGTCTTTGGGGGCCGCTCGGCTCGGGCAAATCAACCTTGGCGCGGGGCCTGATCCGGGCCTTGACCCGGCCTGACGAGGATGTGCCCAGCCCCACCTTCACCCTCGTCCAGTTCTATGATGGGCCGGACTTTCCCCTCGCCCATTTCGACCTCTATCGCCTGACCAGCGCGTCTGAGGCCTATGAGATCGGTCTGGACGAGGCCCTCGAGGATGGCGCGGCCCTCATCGAATGGCCTGAACGGTTAGAGGAGGATCTGCCTCACGACCGACTCGATATAGTCTTTGATACAGATCATGAGAGCGGGGGCAGACAGGTGCGTCTGGTCCCTCACGGCAGTTGGGAAGGACGCGGGCTTGAGTTTTGAACGTGAGGCCGCGACGGCTGAGTTTCTGGGCGCCAATGGCCTTGGCGACGCGCGGCGCGTGGCCCTGCCCGGCGACGCTTCAACGCGGCGCTATGAGCGGATCTATCCGGCAGCTGGGGGCGCTAGCCTGATCCTGATGGATCAGCCGCCAGCCCTCGAGACCCAGCCCTGCCCACCTGATGCCAGCCCTGCAGAACGCGTCGATCTGGGCTATAATTCCATGGCCCGCTTGGCGGCGGGCCGGATCGAGGCCTTCGTCGCCTGCGCGGGCTATCTTCGGGCCCAAGGCCTGTCCGCTCCCCTGATCCATGCGGCTGATCCCGTTCAAGGCCTCGCCGTGCTCGAAGACCTTGGCGATGATCTCTTTGTCCATAAGGTCGCCGGCGGTATGGCCGAAGCCGAACTCTATGGCCCGGCCATCGACGCTCTGGTGCGCCTGCACGAGACCCCGCCGCCTGCGATCCTGCAGGCCGATGGGCAAAGCTGGCCGCTGTTGGCCTATGATGATCTGGCGCTAAAGACCGGCTGCAACCTGTTCCTCGAATGGTGGCCGAAATTTGCCAAGACATCCGCCTATTCCGACGAGGCCGCCGCCGAGTGGGAGAGCCTCTGGTCGCCGATCCGAGCCCGGGGCGAGGCGGGGGCCAGCGTCTTTACCCACCGGGACTATCACGCCGAAAATCTGCTCTGGTTGCCGCAACGCCAAGGCATAGCCCGCGTCGGCATGATCGATTTCCAAGACGCCCTTCGCGCCCATCCGGCCTGGGACCTCCTGTCCCTCCTGCAAGATGCGCGGCGCGATATTGATCCCGCCCTCGAGGCAGCCATGCTTGCGCGCTATTTTGCCGCCCGGCCCGGGGTCGATCGCGAGGCCTTCTTGCGCGACTATCGCGGGCTCGCTGCCCTCAATGCCAGCCGCATCCTGTTCATCTTTGCCCGGCAGGTCGCGGGCTTTGGCAAGCCGCGCTATATCGATTTCATGCCTCGGACCTGGCGCTATCTGGAGCGCAATCTCGCCGACCCGGCCATGGCGCCCTTAAAGGCTTGGTTTGATCGCCACGTTCCGAACGAGGCGCGGGCATGAGCGCGCCCTTCTCGACCGCAATGGTCTTGGCCGCAGGGCTGGGTACCCGCATGAAGCCCCTGACCAATGACCGGCCCAAGGCTCTGGTCGAGGTGGCGGGCAAGCCCCTGATCGACCATATGCTCGACCGGCTGGCCGAGGCGGGCGTCACCACCGCTGTGGTCAATGTCCATGCCTTTGCTGATCGCTTGGAGGGCCACCTGAAGGCCCGCACCGCCGCGCCCGCCATCCTGATCTCGGACGAACGGTCAGAGGTTTTGGAAACCGGCGGCGGTCTGCGTCTAGCCCGCCCCCTCCTAGGGGAAGAGCCGATCTTTGTCGCCAATATTGATTCGGTCTGGCGCGAGACGGGAGCATCGATTGCGGAGGCCCTGAAGGCGGCGTGGGACCCAGAGCGGATGGATGTGCTCTTGGCCTTGGCCCCCCTGAACCGATCCATCGGCTTTGACGGTCTGGGGGATTGTTTCATTGCCGATGACGGGACCCTAACCCTTCGCGGGTCCGCCTCCAGCGCGCCCTTTGCCTATATGGGTCTGCATATCACCAAGCCGCAGATCGTCGATGAAGGTCCGGAAGGGGCCTTTTCACTGTTTCCGCTCTGGCGCGACCTGGCGGCGCAAAAACGCTTATTTGGGGTTGTGCTCGATGGGGATTGGATGCATGTGGGAGATCCCCTCTCTCGCGATCAGGCCGAGGCGCGCCTGACCCTCACCCCCTCTTGAGGCGGACCCGATGACGTCCTTTCTGGACCAGAGCGGACCCCGATGGTTCACAATTCCCGCCCATCGGTCCTTCGTCCGCGATCTGGCCAGCGGGCTCTATCTGGCTCTGGGACAGGGGCATGATCCTGCGGCCCTTTCCGAAGCGATCGTCCTGACCCCAACTCGTCGCGGCGCGCGGGCCCTGTCCGAAGCCTTTGTCGAGGCCGCCGGTGGCAAGGCCGTGCTCCTGCCGCAGATCCGGGCACTCGGCGATCTAGAAGCCGGAGAGCCGCCCTTTGAGCCCGGCGATCTGGCCCTCGACCTGCCGCCTTCGGTCAGTCCCTTGCGTCGCCGATTTGAGCTGGCGCGGCTGGTCCTTGACCATTCGGACATGATCGGGCGAACGCTCGACGCCTCATCGGCCATGGACCTTGCCGACGCCTTGGCGGGGTTCCTAGACAGCGTCCAGATCGAGGAGGTCGCCGACCCCTCGCGCCTTGACGCCTTGGTCGAGGGCGAATTGGCCCAGCACTGGCAAGCCTCAGCACGGTTCCTCAAACTGGCCGTCGAGGCCTGGCCCAAGCGCCTAGAGCGTTTAGGGCTATCGGATGTCGCCACGCGGAGGGTCGCCCTGCTGCGGGCCCCTCGCCAACGCTGGCTCGACCATCCACCGCAAGGGGTTTTAGTCGCGGCAGGCTCGACCGGAACCGCCCCCGCAACAGCGGAGTTGCTGGCCGTGATTGCTCAGGTGCCCAAGGGCGCGGTTGTCCTTCCCGGTCTGGACCTAGACCTTGCCGAAGCGGCTTGGCGACAGGTCGGGGAACAGCATCCGCAAGGGGCCATGAAGCGGCTGCTCGAACGGGCAGGCCAAGAGCGCCAGTCGGTTCAGGTCTGGCCCGTCCCGACCGACCATGACGATGAGATTCGCGGCCCATGGCGCCGCCGCCTGATCAATGAGGCCCTGCGCCCCGCCGAGGCCACGGCGGACTGGCTAGATCAGATCAAGGCCCTGCGCGATGAGGGCACCAAGGCCGGACTGGACCCGATTGCCGAGGGGCTCAAGGGCCTTTGCCTGATCAAGGCGCGCACGGAAGAGGAAACGGCCACGGCGGCGGCCCTCTTGCTGCGCGAAACGCTGGAGACCGAAGGGCGTACGGCGGCTTTGGTGACCCCCGATCAGGGCTTGGCGCGGCGCGTCTCGGCTAAGCTGTCACGCTGGGGGATTGAGGCAGACAGTTCCGCAGGCTCGCCCCTGTCGGGATCACCAGTCGGGATCGTCATTGCCCTGACCGCCCAGTTGGCTGCCGCCAAGGTCGATCCCGTCAAGCTCTTGGCGCTCCTCAAGATGCCGTTTGTCAGGCTGGGTCTTGAAACCGAGGCCTATGAGCGCGCGCGGCGTGACCTTGAACATCTGGCCCTGCGCGGGGCCCATCCCCACAGCTGGCAGGCCCTAGAGAACAAGATTGCCAAGTCCGCTGAACCTGACAAACGCCCAGAGTCCAAGCCGGACCCAGAGGCCGATGACCGCCGTCGCCAACGCGCAGACCGGGCGCAGGACCTGCTCCAGCGGTTGAATCTGGCACTGGAAAAGGCGATGGCACCGTTCGAAGGCGACGAGGCGGCGAGCCTGTCGCAGGCTGTAGAAGCTCTGGTACACGCCATTGATCAGCTTACGGACGATCCAACGGCGCCAAGCCCGGTTTGGGCTGGAGCCACGGGCGAGGCGGCGGCGGCGTTGCTGGCCAATCTGATCCGCGAAAGCGACGGTCTGCCGACCGTGACGGCCAAGCAGTCCGCAGCCCTAATCGAGCGCTTGCTGGCTGACGAGACCGTCCGCACGGGCGGTGCCACCCATCCTCGCCTGCGCATCCTCGGGGCCATTGAGGCGCGCCTGGTGCGCGCTGACCGGCTGATCCTAGCGGGCCTTGAAGAGGGAGTTTGGCCGCAGGCCGCGCCCACCGATCCGTTCCTCTCGCGGCCTATGCGCAAGGCCCTTGGCCTACCGCCGCCCGAGCGCCGGATTGGTCTGTCGGCCCACGACTTTGCCCAAGCCGCCTGCGCCGGAGAGGTGATCTTGCTGCATAGCGAACGGCGCGGCGGGGCCCCGGCAGTGGCATCTCGCTGGCTGTGGCGCCTAGAGACCTTGGCCAAGGGGGCGGACCAAACCATCCCTGACCGGCCTGAGGTTTTGGACTGGGTCCGGGCCCTTGATGCCCCGCGCCAAGCCTATAGTCCCGCCCCGCGTCCCAATCCCAAGCCACCCGTCGCCGTTAGGCCTCGTCAGATGGCCGTCACCCAGATCGAGCGATGGGTGCGTGACCCCTATGCGGTCTATGCCCGCCGCATTCTCGACCTCAAGCCGCTGGAGCGTCCCAACGAGCCGATCGAGGCCCGCGCGCGCGGCACGGCTATCCACGATGCTTTCGAGACCTTCTTTGAGCGATACGGCCCCACATTGCCGGACGATGCCGAAGAGAAGTTTGCCGACTGTCTGGTCGAGGCCCTGACCGAGGCGGGAATGCCGCTGGCCCGAATGACCCGCGAACGGGCCTTGGCCAAGAATGTCGCCCCTTGGGTCATCGCCTTTGAACGCCGCCGCCGGGATGGGGCCAAGTTGGTGGTTGAGCAGACCGGGAAACTGACCTTCGCCGCCGAGGCCGGTGACTTCACGGTCACGGCCAAGGCCGACCGGATCGAGGTGCGAAACCACCGCGCCGATGTGCTCGACTTCAAGACCGGAACGCCGCCCTCGAAAAAACAGGTCCTTTCAGGCCTGTCTCCGCAACTGACTCTGACCGCAGCGATCATTGCGGGCGGCGGCTTTGTCGATGTCGGACCCGCCCTGCCGCGCCAAATGGTCTATGTGAAGGTGTCGGGCGGACGCCCCCCGGGCAAAGAGTTTATCGTTGTTGACGACACGGATGCCGAGCAGGAAACCGATAAGGCGCTCGAGCGCCTCAAGGATAAGGTGGCTCAATATGACCACCCTGATATGGGCTATCCCTCCTGGGCTACGCCCCAGTTCATCGGCAAGTTCGTCGGCGATTACGACCATCTGGCGCGCCTTTGGGAGTGGCATGTGATCGGCGGCGGCGATGAAGGCGGGGCCCTAGAATGACCGCCACCCCCAGCCTAAACCCGCAGCTTCAGGCCAATGACCCCTCGGTCTCGGCCTTCGTTACCGCCAATGCCGGATCGGGCAAGACCTCGACGCTAGTCGGACGGGTGGCGCGGCTCTTGCTACGCGGAGCCCGGCCTGAAACCATTCTTTGCCTGACCTTTACCAAGGCCGCCGCCGCCGAAATGCAGCGCCGCCTGTTCCAGACCCTCGGCAGCTGGGCCGTCATGGCCGACGGCGCTTTGGCAGAGGCGCTAGCCGGACTGGGCGAGGCCCCCGAAGACCTTTCCAAGGCCCGTCGCCTGTTCGCCCAAGCCCTCGAAACGCCAGGTGGCCTGAAGATTCAGACCATCCATGCCTTTTGCGAAAAGCTGTTGCGACGGTTCCCCCTCGAGGCAGGGGTGTCACCGGGCTTTGTCGTGCTGGAAGACTCTGCGGCGGTCAAAACCTCGCGGGACGCGCGCGACGGCTTGGCAGAACATGCCTATCGCGAACCCGATAGCCGGATCGGGCAGGCCTATGAACGGCTATCGATTGATCTGGACTATGAGCGCTTTGGCAAACTGTTCGCCGATTTTGAAGCCCGCCGCCGCGAGATCAGCGACTTTGTCGCGTCTTGCGAAAGCAAAGGCGGCCTGATCAAGGTCGTCTGGAAAAATTGCGGATTTGACCATGAGATTGACCCGGCCTCCGTCGAGACCGATGCCCTCGATCTGATCGATTGGTCAGAGTGGAAAAGGACAGCGCAAGCGGTCTATCTCGGCAAGGGTGCCACCGATGCCAAACTGGCCGAGCGAATGATGTCGGTTGGGCCAGCCTCGTCCTTGACAGAGATTTGGGACATCCTCAGTACCGAAGCAGGCAAGCCCCTGGCCCGTCTCGGCACGGCGTCGGTGGCCGACTGGGCCAAGACCTATCTGAAGGATGAACAAGCGCGTTTGGATGAGGCGCGGATCCTGATCTCTACGGCGCAGGTGGCGATCGATAGCCTTCATGTCCTGACCTTGGCCCATGCCTACTCGGCCTTCTATGAGGCCTATAAGGCCTTGCACGGCGCGCTGGATTTCGGGGACCTGATCGTCAAGACGCTGGAGCTTTTGACCGTACGTTCGGACGCGGCCTGGGTGCTCTACAAGCTCGACGGCGGCATTGACCATGTGCTGGTCGACGAGGCGCAGGATACGGCGCCGGACCAATGGAACATCATCCGCGCCCTGACTGAAGAGTTCTTTGTCGGGGCGGGAAGGCTGCGCGGCGAAGGCCATGACCTGCGAACAGTCTTTGCCGTTGGTGACGAGAAACAGTCGATCTTTTCGTTCCAAGGGGCTGATCCCGCCCGCCGTCTGGCGGAAAGTCAGCATTTCCAAACCCTGATTGAAGAGGTTCAGCGCCAGTTCAAGGCGGTGTCGCTGGCGGAAAGCTGGCGCTCGACGCCGGAGGTGCTCAGCTTTGTTGACAGCGTGTTCCTCGATCCGGAGGCGCGGCTTGG
>CAISGS010000547.1 GCA_903884915.1 uncultured Caulobacteraceae bacterium
ATGGGGCCGCACAATGTCAATCCAAAGGCGCTGGAACAGATCGCCATGGGCAAGCTCAAGCGCGCTTTGACAGCTCAAGGCTAAAAACGCGCCCCCTTTACTGAATCCCAACGACATTGGCTGCGTCTGAACCGCATTTGGCCGTCAGAATCTCTGTCTAAGGATTGAACAAAACGGCGTTGAAGTTAAATAGGGGCACCAAAGCGTGATGCCACGCTCGTGCTGATCGATTCCGTCCTAAGGAAGGCCCCCCATGACTGTGCAAGCCCACAAATCCGCCGGTGCTCTGGATGCTTTCTTCGGCGCGTCGCTCAAAGATGCCGATCCCGAACTGTTCGCCAGCGTCGCCGATGAGCTTGAGCGCCAGCAGACCCAGATCGAACTGATCGCCTCGGAAAATATCGTCTCGCGCGCCGTGCTCGAGGCCCAAGGCTCGGTCATGACCAACAAATATGCCGAGGGCTATCCGGGCCGTCGCTATTACGGTGGTTGCGAATTTGTCGATGTGGCCGAGACCTTGGCGATTGAGCGGGCAAAGGCCCTGTTCAACTGTACCTATGCCAATGTGCAGCCCCATTCCGGCGCTCAGGCCAACCAAGCGGTGTTTCTGGCCCTGTTGCAGCCCGGTGACGCCTTCCTCGGCATGGATTTGGCCGCTGGCGGTCACCTGACCCACGGCAGCCCGGCCAACCAGTCGGGCAAGTGGTTCCGGCCGATCCCCTATTCGGTCGATCCGGTGACCCATCTGATTGACTATGACGCACTGGCCGCGACGGCGCTGCGTGAAAAGCCAAAGCTGATCATTGCGGGCGGCTCGGCCTATAGCCGTCACATCGACTTTGCTCGTTTCCGTGAGATCGCCGATAGCATCGGTGCCTATCTGATGGTCGATATGGCCCACTATTCTGGTCTGATTGCGGGCGGTGCCTATCCTAGCCCGCTGCCCCACGCCCATGTCTGCACCACCACCACGCACAAGACCCTGCGCGGTCCACGCGGCGGCATGATCCTCTCGAACGATCCTGAACTGGGTAAGAAGTTCAATTCGGCGGTGTTTCCCGGCCTTCAGGGCGGCCCCCTCATGCATGTCATCGCCGCCAAGGCCGTGGCGTTCGGCGAGGCGCTGCGTCCTGAGTTCAAGCTCTATGCCCAGCAGGTTGTGACCAATGCCCGCGCCATGGCTGCGGCCCTCAAGGCCGGCGGCGTCGATATTGTCTCTGGCGGAACCGATAGTCACCTGATGCTGGTCGATCTGCGTCCCAAGGGCGTGACGGGCAAGGCAACGGAAGCGGCGCTCGAGCGGGCGCACATCACCTGTAACAAGAACGGCATCCCCTTTGATCCAACGCCGCCCATGACCACTTCGGGCGTGCGTTTGGGCTCACCCGCCGGAACCACACGCGGTTTTGGTGAGGCGGAGTTCACCCGTATTGGTCAACTGATCGCCATCGTCGTTGACGGTCTGTCCGCCAATGGCGAGGCCAACGGGGCGGTGGAAGCCCAGGTGCGCGAAGAAGTGCTTGCACTTTGCGCCAAGTTCCCGATCTACGGATAGGTAAGACAAAAGTTTCACGGGGAGAGCCATCCCATGCGCTGCCCGTTCTGCGGACACATGGAAAGCCAGGTTAAGGATAGTCGCCCGTCGGAAGACGGCGCGGCCATCCGTCGGCGTCGCAACTGCCCCGAATGTGGGGGACGCTTCACGACCTTTGAGCGGGTTCAACTGCGCGAGTTGGCGATTGTCAAACGCTCGGGCCGTAGAACCCCGTTTGACCGCGAAAAGCTGATGCGCTCGATCTCTATCGCCATGCGCAAGCGGCCGGTGGATGCGGAGCGTCTCGAGCGGATGGTCTCGTCCATCG
>CAISGS010000548.1 GCA_903884915.1 uncultured Caulobacteraceae bacterium
GCATATCCTTTGCAGGCAAGGCCACATCTGGTCTAGGGCTGGTCATTGGCGGCGTCCTGCTGGATCTGGTGGTCCATTTTCCGCGCAGTGCAAAGCCCGGTCAGGTCCCCGAGGATACCCTCCTCAGCTTGGCTGTGATCGACGGCATCATTATGCCCGCCCTCTACCTTGTGCCCCTCTTCCTTCTGCTGCGCTATTCTTTGACCTCTGAGCGTCTTGCCGGGATACAGGTGGACTTGCAAAAGCGCGGTCAGCCGCAGACTGAGTCTGTCTAAGCCTCCTGAAGGACGTGTTTTGAGCAACTCCGCCGTCCAAATTGTAGTGGTGGGCAGCTATAACCGCGACCTTGCCCTGAGGGTCGATCAGTTCCCGGCTCCCGGCGAGACCCGCCTGAGCTTGGGGCGGATCGAGTCGCCCGGTGGCAAGGGATCCAATCAGGCCATCCAAGCCGCGCGATGTGGCGCAACAACCGCGATGATCGCCGCTGTAGGGCAAGACCCTGCCGGTGTCGAGGCCCTATCCCTTTGGTCTGGCCTGCAGATCGACACGAGCGCCGTTGTGCGCCTTTCGGACGTGGCAACGGGCATGGCCATGATCTTGGTCGACCATCAGGCTGAAAATATGATCGTCGTCGATAGTGGGGCCAATGCTCACCTATCAGAGCACCATATCCTTGCCGCAAAGCCCCTCATCGCGCAGGCGCGGCTTATTCTGGCGCAGTTGGAAACACCGATGGCGGCGACTAAAGCCGCTTTTGATCAGGCTAGGCGCGCAGGGGTAACCACCCTCCTCAACGCAGCCCCAGCCAATGCAGCGTTGGATCAACAACTCTTAGCCCTCACCGACATTCTGTGTGTGAACCAGACCGAGGGCACGGCCCTTTCCGGTCAAACCTCACCCGAAGCCATCGGGGCAAGCCTGCTCGAAATGGGCCCGGCCGCGGTGATCCTCACCCTTGGCGTCGATGGCGCGATGCTGTTTCAAAGGGACCAGCCCCCGCTATGCGCCCATCCGCCGACAGTGAAAGCCGTCGATACGACTGGCGCGGGTGATGCCTTTATCGGGGCCTTTGCGGCGCAATGGCTGCTGAACCAAGACCCTTCGGCGGCGCTTCACTTTGCCCTTGCCGCAGGGGCGCTCGCCTGTACCCGACAGGGTGCCGCGGCCAGCTTTGGGGATCGTCAAGAGATCGAGCGCCTCCCTGCTTCTTGGTCAGCGAGGCCATGATGACAACAGCTCCCCATCGCCCATTTACGATCCTGCGCGAAGCCGATGTGATCGAAGACCTGCCAAATCTCTATGGCGGCGAGGGCACGATCAGCGCCCGCTATTTCCGCTTTGATCAGACCCCTACCCCGGCCAATTTCGTGATCTTCGACATCCCTCCCGGCGCTAGCGAAGGGGTCCACACACACCCCCATGCCGGACCCAATGCCTATGATGAATATTACTATGTCATGGACGGCGAAGGGGAGATGACCCTCGATGGGACCTGCGTTCCGATCCGCGCTGGTGACAATATCCATGCCCCGCTTGGGGTGGCCCACGGTGTTCGAAACAGCCTCCAGGACAGGAGCCTGCGCATCTTTCTAACCTACATCCAACGGTAAGGTCCCTGCTCTTTGCCAAGCTGAAATGTCGAGCCATCAGGGTCTTGCTGCGGCTCACGCGGCTTGGAGGTGTAACCTTGTCAATCGCCTCCCTCCATGGCTCTATCCCTGCAGTGATGGATCGTTAGAGGTAGGGAAAATGCTCAGTTGGCAGGTGGGTGCGGTAAAGATTACCCGCATTGTTGAGACGCAAATGGAGGTCCCTGCTGGGGAAAAGGGCGGCTTTATCCCTGATGCCACGGCGCAAGCCCTGCGCGCTATTCCTTGGCTCTATCCCAATTTTGTCAATGAGCAGGACCAGATGCTGCTCTCCATCCACGCCCTGCTCGTCGAGGCGCCGGGACTTCGCTTGGTCGTCGATACCTGCATCGGCAATGATCGTCCGCGCAGCCTTCTCGGCGGCAAGTCCTTGGCCACAAATTTCCTTGAGGCCTTCGAAGCGACCGGATGGACCCGCGACAGCGTCAATGCCGTTATCTGCACCCATATGCATGTTGACCATGTCGGTTGGAACACGATGATGGTCGACGGCAAGTTTGTCCCGACCTTCCCCAACGCCCGTTATCTTCTGGGACGCCTTGAGTACGACCATTGGTCGGCGCAAGACAATGAGGATCAACAGGCGATCTTGGCCGACTCCATCCAGCCCATCATCGATGCCGGCTTGGCTGAGTTTGTGGGTCTGGACCATGTGGTCTCCCCCCACGTGCGCCTTGTCCCCACCACCGGCCACACCCCC
>CAISGS010000549.1 GCA_903884915.1 uncultured Caulobacteraceae bacterium
ATCATCGCCGTCATCCTCGTCGCCATGGGTCTTTGGCTGACCTTTACCGTGCCCGAGGACTATCAGCAGGGCGATACGGTCCGGATCATGTTCATCCATGTGCCCGCCGCCTATATGGCCATGTTCTGCTATGCCTGTTTGGGCGGGGCCAGCTTCATGGGTCTGGTCTTTCGCCATTCTCTGGCCGATGCCGCCGGGCGAGCCTGCGCACCCCTCGGGGCGGGCTTTACCTTCCTTGCGCTCGTCACGGGCTCCCTCTGGGGCCGGCCCATGTGGGGCACCTGGTGGGCGTGGGATGCGCGCATGACCTCGGTGCTGGTCCTGCTTTTGCTCTATATCGGATATATGGCCCTACAAGCGGCCATTGATGATGAGGTCAAGGCGGCGCGCGCGGCCTCGATCCTAGCCTTGGTCGGGCTGATCAATCTGCCGATCATCAAGTTTTCCGTCGACTGGTGGAACACCCTGCATCAACCCGCCTCAGTCTTCCGGGCCGGTGGCCCGACTATGCCGCCTGACTATCTGTGGCCGCTCGGCCTCATGGCCTTTGGCTATATGGCCCTGTTTGGCAGTCTTTGGATGGTGCGCGTGCGCTCTGAGGTCTGGCGCAAGCGGGCCAATGGGCTAGCCCTTCAGGCGGCAGGATGACCATGCTCGATCTTGATCCTGGAAAATATGGCGCCTTCCTTTGGCCCGCCTTCGCCGTCTCAGCCCTCGTGATTGGCTGGATGGTGGTCGATAGCCTGTTGAGCGCGCGGCGCTGGCGCAAGGAGGTCCAGCGGCTCGAGGCCTTGAAATCTGACACCAAGGACCCGTCCCGCCCATGAAGCGGCTGATGGCTCTCTTGCCCCTCGCGGCCTTGGCGGTGTTGGCGGTCCTGTTCGTCACCTATGGCCTGCACCGTGACCCAAACTTCAAGCCCCAAGCCTTGGTCGGCCAACTGGCACCAAACTTAAGCCTACCCACCCTCGACGCTGGCGCGCCAGAAGGTGTCCGGCAGGCAGCGATGATGGCAGCGGCCACAGGCACACCGACGCTGATCAATATCTTTGCTTCCTGGTGTGCGCCCTGTGAGCTTGAACATCCCGTCCTCCTTGCCCTCAAGGCCCAAGGGATCACGGTCATTGGCATTGCCTATAAGGATGACCCGGCCAAGACCCAGGCCTTCCTTCAGCGCCTCGGCAATCCCTTTTCAAAGGTTCTGGTCGACCGCACCGGCCGGGCGGGTGTCGAGTTTGGCATTTCCGGCGTGCCTGAAAGCTTCCTGATTGGAGCCGATGGCAAGGTCTTGGCCAAGTTCACCGGCCCCATGACACCGGCTGATGCTGAGGCCCTGCTGGAAAAGGCGCATTAGGCCCATCGCGTCAATCTTAACCCTTGGCTAACCATAAATCGGTCAAGGTCACGCCAGCTTTTCAGTAAAGGTTGCGCGCTTGCCCCTGCCCATCGGATCCCCCCAAACCGGTCCAATAACCCCGGCCCCTCGGCCCGCCTCGTCGCGGCCCGATGCGCGGACCTTGGCGCAGAAACTGTTCTTTGACGCGGCCTTGGGTGAGAAGGCGCAGGTGCCTAAGGCGGCTCAGATGAGCGAACCGGCTTTGGCTCCCGTCCGGATTGAACCGATCAAGGATATGGGCGCCGCCGATGCCGCGCGCCCTGCCCGCATCTTACGGCCAGGATCGCTGCTCGATATTCGCGTCTAGGGCTTGGGCTTTGCTGCCGCCACGGCTGGAGCGGATGCCTTAGCTGGGCCTGCCGCAGCCGGGGTCTTGGGGGCTAGCAGCTCGGCCATGGTGGGTTTGGCCGCAGGGGTTGGCATTTTCGGCGTCTTGGCCACGCCGCCATTCTTCAGCACATCAATGGCCCGCGTCAGCTGGAAGTCACCCGTCTTTAAGTCAAACCCAGCGGGCGGCGCTTCGGCAGGCTTGTGGGCCCCACGGCGGATCTTGCCCTCTTGGGCGTCGAGCGCATTGGAGAAGCTGGCCTCACTAAATTGGAAGGTCCGGTTGGCCAGCAGTTCGGCCTGTTCTTGGCTGACCGCGACCTCAAGGTCTGGCTCGATGCCGGTCTTTTGGATCGAGCGGCCCGAGGGGGTGTAATAGCGCGCCGTGGTCAGCTTGAGGGCACCGTCGGCACCGCCGCGAAGGGGGATGACCGTCTGGACCGAGCCCTTCCCAAAGCTGGTGAGACCGACCAGTTCCGCGCGCTTGCGGTCTTGCAGG
>CAISGS010000550.1 GCA_903884915.1 uncultured Caulobacteraceae bacterium
AAGGGGGCGAGGGCTTATCCGTTCTTTCTTAGCCCTCTCCCTGTGGGAGAGGGTAGGGTGAGGGCCTTGTTTCGCTCTACTTCGCCAAGATCGAGATCACCGTGTGCCACTGGTCCAGTGCGCCATCGATGGCCGCAACAGGTGCGCGTTCATTGAGGCCGTGCGCATAGTCATCTGCCGGGTTCATGAACATGCCCGATAGGCCATAGCTGGGGACGCCGGCCGCACGGAAATAGAGGCTGTCAGTGGCACCCGGCGACATTTGCGGCACGATGGGAAGGCCCGGCGCGCGGCGGTCAATGGCGGTGCGGATCGCGCCCATCACGTCTGGGCGAAGGGGTGAGGCGTCGCTCGCTGCGGGCTCACCCAGAACGGTGATGGTCGCTGCGGGATTGGCGATGATGGTCTGCAGCGTGGACTTGATGGTTGCGATCGAGACGCCCGGCATGATCCGGCAATTGACCGATACGGTGGCGGCTTGCGGCAGGGCATTGAGCGCATGGCCGCCGCGCAGCATGGTTGCCACACAGGTGGTGCGCACCTGCCCAATATATTCTGGCTCAGCCGACAACAGATCGGACGCGGCTGTGTCAGCAGGGTTGTTGGCATAGGCCAGCATGGCTTGGCCGATCGGGCCGGGGGTCTTGGCTCCGGTGGCCTTGAAATAGCCGAGGGTCAGCTCGTTAGGCTGGGCTGGAAACTGGTAGGCGCCGATGCGGTCGATGATCTTGGCCAGATCATAGATGGCGTTGGTCGCGCCGGGACGCGAGCTATGGCCACCGGGATTGGTGATGGTGATGTCGAAATCGGCATAGGTCTTTTCGCCCGCCTGCACCTGATAGACCACGGGCTTGCCCGCATCATCGAGCAGACCCCCGCCGGCATCGGCATTGATGGCGAACTCGGCTCCGACCAGTTGCTTGGCCAGCTTTTGGCTGGTGAACATGTCAGTCTCTTCGTCGCCGGACAGGGCCAGAACGATGTCACGGCTCGGCTTAAAGCCTTCCTGTTTCAGCTTGATCAGGGTGGAGACCAGCATCACCACGTCGAACTTCATGTCCGAGGCCCCACGGCCATAGACATAGCCGTTTTCGACCACGGCGGTGAAGGGATCGCGCACCCAGTCGGCAGGCTTGGCCTCGACCACATCCATATGGCCAGACAGGAGCATGGGCTTCTTGCTGCCGTTGCCGCGATAGCGAGCGGTCAAGGTGGCGGTCTCACCCATTTTCTCGATGGTGACATCGGCGTCGGCAAAGCCGCCCTCGACCAGCGCCTTTTTCAAATAGGCGGCATAGGCGGGGATCTGGCCTTGGCCTTGAACGGTGCGATAGCCGATGGAGGTCTTGTACATCTCCAACGCCGCTGCCGACTGCTTGGCATCCACCTTGACGGTCGCAGCCGCCTTGGCCGGAGCCGCGAGGGCCGTCATCGGAACGCTGGTAAGAAGAGCGGCCAGCAAGGCGCTAGCGGCCAAGGGCTTTGCGAAGTTTGTGCCGGTCATGGGCGAATCCTTGCGATAGGGCGGCGGGTCAAGCCTGCCTGAACTTGGCCGCACCATAGCGGTGGCCGCCCCATCGTCAAAGGATTAGGGCTGCGGCCTAGAGCGCATCCACAAGAACAATTTCGGCGTCGCTGTGGGCAGTGAAGGTCAAGGTCGCCTCATCCGTCGCCGCCGCCCCGTCGCGAGTATTGAGCTGCAGCCCATTGACCTCGACCGAACCGGCCGCGACGGTCAAATAGGCATGGCGGCCAGCGCCCAGCTCATAGGTCATGGTCTCACCGGCCTTGAGGGTTGCCCCCAGAACCCGCGCTTCAGCACGGATCGGCAAGGCCCCCTCATCATCGGCAAAGCCGCTGGCCAGAGCCACGAACCGTCCAGACCGGTTGGACTTTGGAAAGGGCTTGGCTCCCCATGACGGTTCGCCGCCTTGGGTCTTGGGCTCAATCCAGATCTGGAACAGGGTCGTGGTGACGTCTTCGCGATTATATTCAGAGTGGCGCACGCCGGCACCCGCACTCATGACCTGAACATCGCCCGCTTCGGTGCGGCCACTATTGCCCATACTGTCCTGATGGGTGATGGCCCCGCTGCGGACATAGGTGATGATCTCCATGTCCGAATGGGGGTGAGGCGCAAAGCCGGTCTGAGGCGCGATCTCATCGTCGTTCCAGACCCGCAAAGCGCCCCAGCCAATGCGGCTAGGATCGTACCAATTGCCAAACGAGAAATGGTGACGGGCATTGAGCCAACCATGGTTGGCATGGCCCAAACCCTCAAAGGCGCGACGCTCGATCATGGGATGGCTCCTGTTGGCGGTTCAGGGAACAGATAGGGATGGGAAGTTTTATTGCAATTGGTTCAGTGGCGAAAAGGGAAAACAAGGTCCTAGCCCGTCGAAGGACGAGAATGCCCCATTTGCTCTCAGCCGCGTTCCCCGCGAAGGCGGGGATCCAGAACCTTACACGCGATTGAAAGTGACCCAATGCCCTCTCTCGCGTTATTGCGAGGCGCATCGCGCCGAAGCAACCCAGGG
>CAISGS010000551.1 GCA_903884915.1 uncultured Caulobacteraceae bacterium
CGCCAGATCATTGGCCGTATCCCGGCTGATATCTGGACAGCAGATGGCGAAGATCTCGACGCCATGGGTCGTGCCCATGACCTGTCGGCAGCGGGCATTGACGCCGCTTTGCATCAGCAGGCGGTAGAAGTTGATGCCCTCATCGCGCAGGGGATCGCACTCATTGACGCTAATCACCGTCGGCGGCAGGCCCTTGACGTCCTCAGCCGTGGCGAAAGCAGGCCAAGCCAGAGGATTGCGCTCATTGAAGGCCTCAATGCCATAGGCCATGGCCCCGCGATTATTGTGCAGTTCGAGGAAGATGCCGTTGTTCTCGCTCGAGGATGGATTTTGCGGCAGGGGCCACTCGCCGGCAATATAGGGGCAGAGGGCATAGAGCCCCTTGATCAGGCCAATATCGCCGTCCTGCTTGAGCTTGAGGCCCGTGGCGAGGGTCAGGTTGCCGCCGCCGCTTTCGCCCGCCACGACGATGCGGTCAGGATCGATATTGAGCTTGGCGCTATTTTCCTTGACCCATTTCAGGCCCGAGACGCAGTCGTTTAGACCGGCTGGGAAGGGATCGACCTCTGGCGCAGACGAGGCGCGCAGGCAGTTGCGGAAATCGACCATGGCCACGGCCACGCCGCGCGCCGCAATGATCCGGCCCCAAGCCTTATAGAGCCCATCAAAGCAAGACATGATCATCATGCCGCCGCCATGGATGTAATAGACGCAAGGCAGGGTCTCGTCCGTATCGGGGCGGATATATTGGATATTGACCCAGTTGCCATCGGGGGCCGACTGGAACCGCTCAGTACGGATGACCAGACCGGCCGACGGGGCGACAAACTCATTATCGACCATATCGAACATGGCGCTCAGGCCCGCTGCGGCAGCCAAGCCCTCTTCGCTCGCCTCATAGGCCAGCATTTCTGCCCGGTCCTTGGCATTGCCCGTGGGGGCCAGATCGCCGGTCTGACCAAAGATGGCCTTGATCCGAGGGTCGATGCGAGGGTCATTATTGAGTTTTGACGTCATGGTCTTGTCCTAGGGCGTGAGAGGCTAAGGGGTGAATTAGTGCGCGGGTCCGGCCACTGTCGCAGGAACAGTTTGGCCGAGCAATCCAGCTTGCGCCCCGTTCCACGGGATGGCTCTTTGGTTCCGCACCGCATCGATGGTCCGGTGCAACTCTAACCGACCGGGCATCAGATTGACCGAAGGCGTTGCAGCCTCGTCAAAGGCCATATAGCGGCGGTCCTTATCCAGATAGGGCTTCCAGTCGGGCAGGCCTGCGCCATTGGGATTGCTGGTCTTGGCGAAATTGACCCAGTAGCTGCTCATCTGATCGGCCAGGGCGATGTCACTGGGCCTAGCGGTCCCGTCGCCGCGCATCTGGCTTTGGGGCGCATTGAAGACATAGGCGATTTCAGAGGCATGGAAGGCCCCCAGTCGGCGCTGGCGGGCTCCAAAATCAACCCAATGCAGGGCCTCGCCCGCAGGCGAGATGTGCGAGAAGTGATAGAGCCAAGCCGGAGCCTTCACCGCCCCCATCTGATTGGCCCAATGTTCCATCCGCCAGCCAAATTCGGAATCACGATAGCCATTGAACACCGCATCGGTCAGGTTGGTCGCAGGATATTGCTTCAGATAGGCCGGGGCCAGATCGCCATAGCGCGCCTTGACCTGAGCCACATAGGTGGCGCCGTCCTTGGGCGTTCCAGCCACAATGCCAAAGTCAGACAGGCCCGAGCCCTCATCAGAATTTGAGCCAACCATGACCGGCACCGCATGCTGCTCGCCGCGCAGATAGGTCTCACGCACAGGCCTTTTGAGCACATAGCCGTCGACGACCAAGAACTGACCAAAACTGGGGGCACCGGGCGTGGTCATGCTGGCGCTAAGAAGGGCGTCAGCGCTGAGGGCTCGCAAGCCCGCCAAGCCGCCGGGAGCCACCTTGTCGCCAAAGTTCTTGCCCGTGGTTTCGCCCGAGTCCATGCCGTTCACGGCGGTCTTCAGGTCCGGCATAGAATAGAAATAGGCC
>CAISGS010000552.1 GCA_903884915.1 uncultured Caulobacteraceae bacterium
CTATCGGCTGCTGTTTGGCGGGGGGGCCTATCCTTGGTCCTATAGGCTGAAGGATCTGGCCGATAATTACCGGCTCTATCGGCAACTGACCGACCATTGGCGCCAAATTATGGGGCCGCGCCTCGTAGAGATCACGCTCGAGGCGCTGATCGACGATCCCGAACCCCAGATCCGCGCCCTACTGAGCGGCTGCGGTCTTGCCTTTGAACCCGCCTGCCTAAGCCCAGAACGGTCCGAGCGCGGTGTCTCCACCGCCAGCTCCGCCCAAGTCCGCAGCCCGATCAACCGCCAAGGCATGGGCGCATGGAAACGCTACCGCGATCACCTCGAACCCCTCCGCGCCGCCCTCGAAGCCGACGGCTTTGTCGACCAAGAGGGTGAGGCGATCTGGTAGGGTTATCTCCCCTTTGCTGCCGCATCCTTAAAGCAAAGGTACCGCGACCGGTGCCAGTCGGTGATGTTGTTGGTCCAGCCGGTGACGCGGGGGCTGACCAGGTTCTTATTGACGTAGAAATAGATCGGCACGATCGGCGCGTCGTCGAGCATGATCTGTTCGGCAGCGCTGAGATAGGCTGAGCGCTTGACCGCGTCGGGCTCATTGTCCGCCTTGGCCAGCAGACCGTCATAGGCGGGGTTGGCATAGTCGCTATAGTTCTGGGTGCCGGTGGCCGACTGCTGCAGATAGAGGAAAGTCATGGGGTCGTTATAGTCGGCGATCCAGGCCGCGTCGGCGACCTCGAAATCGCGTAGACGATAGGACTGATAGGCGATCTGACCCTCGTTCTGCTCCAGCTTGGCATTGACCCCGATCTCTTTCCAGTCGGCCTGAATGGCGGGCATGAACAACATCGGGTCGGGGGAGTTGCGGTGCTTGATGGTGATGGTCAGGGGGGTCGTGGGACCATAGCCCGCCGCCGCCAGCAGCTTGCGCGCCTCAGCCTGACGCTTGGCTAGCGGCCAGCCTGCCCAGAAGGCCTTGGCGGGATTGGGATAGTTGGCAACGCCCGGCGGCACAAAGCTGTTGGCTGGGCTCTGGCCCCCGCGCAGCAGCTTTTGGGTGATGAACTCACGGTCTATGGCCATCGATAGGGCCTGACGCACGCGCCGGTCCTTGAGGGCGGGAACCTTGCTGTTAAAGGCCAGATAGGTGGTGCCCAGATAGGTATTGACCCGCACATAGTCCGGCATCTGACCGGGCTCGCGCAACAGGGCGATCTTGTTGGACTGAATATCGGTATTGACGTCCAGCTCGCCGCTCTTGACCCGCTTTTGGGCCGAGCTGGCATCGGTGGTGGGATAGTAGTTGATCTGATCGAGGCAGACCTTGTCGGCCTCATAGAATTTGGGGTTCTTGACCACAGTCACCCGGTCGCCGAGCTTCCAAGAGACCAGATTGAACGGCCCATTGCCGACAAAATGCTCCGGGCGGCTCCAATCATCGCCCCACTTCTCGACCACATGCTTGGGCACGGGATACATCGAATTGTGCTTGGCAATTTCAGGCAGGAAGGGGGCGGCGTGGGTCAGGCGAATTTCCAAGGTCAGGGGATCGATGGCCTTCACGCCCAAGGCGGTCAGGGGCATCTTGTTCTCGTTCACCTCTTGGCCGTTCTGGATGATGTAGAGCAGCGACGAGTAGGACGAACCGGTCTTGGGATCCATGATCCGGCGCAGGGCATAGACAAAGTCATCGGCCGTTACCGGCACCCCATCGGACCAGAGCGCATGGCGCAGATGGAAGGTCCAGACCTTGCCGTCAGCCGAGGTTTCCCAATGGGTGGCCATGCCGGGAATGGCGTTCGCGGCCTGATCTTCTTGGGTCAGACCGACAATCAGGTCGCCAATGATGCGATTTTCCCACGTGCCTTGGGTCTTGTGCGGATCGAGAGACACCGGATCATTGCCATTGCCCGCCTCGAGGCAGAGCTTGCCTGCCGGGCACGGCGCGCGCACGGCCTTAGGCTGACCACAACCGCTCAGCATTAAAGCCGCCACAAAGACAAGGAACAGATTGCGCAACACGCTTAAGGCCTCTTCAATGGTGCCGGACCGAGTCTCGGACAGGGGTAAACAGATGACATTCTATCACAGCCGCACGAAAACAGCGGCCCTTCGCGTCTTGGCTCTGGGCGTTGGCAGCTTGACCCTGGCGCTGGCCTCGCCCACCCTCGCGGCCGATGTGAAGGCCAAGCGGGCGGCGGCTTTCCAAGCGGTGCTGGACTGCCGCGCGACGACGGATGCGGCGGCCCGGCTGGCCTGCTTTGATGCGGCGGCCTCCAGCCTGGATCAGGCCGAAACCAAGGGCGACATCGTGGTCATCGATCGCGAGCAGGCGACCACGGCCCGCAAGCAGGCCTTCGGCTTTGAACTGCCATCCTTGGCCATCTTCGACAAGGTCATGCCCAAAGAGGATCTGGATAGGGTCACCGTGACCTTGAAGGAGGCCTATCGCGGCAATGACGGCAAGTGGATCATGGTGCTCGAAGACGGCGGGGTCTGGCGTCAGATCGATGCTGAGAGCCCCTTCAACGCCCCTCATGCGGGCTCGACCGTCAAGATTCGCCGCGCCGCCTTGGGTAGCTTCTTCCTCAATATAGACGGCCAAACCGCCATTCGCGCCCAACGCAGCCGCTAGGGCCAAGGGCGCGCCCCTATCGGTCCTTAGGATCAATGGCATCACGTAAGCCGTCGCCGATGAAGTTGAAGCACATCAAGGTCGCGACCATGGTCACAGACGGGAAGATTAGCAGCCACGGGGCCGCCTCCATGTCCTGCGCCCCTTGCGAAATCAAGGTTCCGAGCGAGGTTAGGGGCTCTTGCACCCCCATCCCTAAGAAGCTCAAGAAACTTTCGGCCAAGATCACGGCGGGGATGGTCAAGGTCACATAGACCACCACCGGCCCTAGAAGATTGGGCACAATATGGCGGGTGATAATGGCCTGATCGGATAGGCCCGCAGCCCGCGCCGCCTCGACAAATTCCTTTTGCTTCAGAGACAGGGTCTGGCCGCGCACGATCCGCGACATGGTCAGCCACTCGACCGCGCCGATGGCGAGGAAGATCAGGATGATATTGCGGCCAAAGGTGACCATCAGCAGGATCACGAAAAAGATGAAGGGCAGGCTGTAGAGAATATCGACAAAGCGCATCATCAGCTCGTCAATCCGCCCGCCCAGATAGCCCGCCGTCGCGCCCCAGATGACGCCGATCACCAGCGAGACCGCTGTGGCCACGACACCGATGGCCAAGGATACCCGAAGGCCCACCAACAAACGCGCCAAAAGGTCCCGGCCCAGTGAATCGGCCCCCATCAGATGGCCAGCGGTCAGGGGCGGGGCCCAGACATCGTTCTTATTGATCTGGTCATAGGTAAAGGGCGTCAGGAACGGTCCGACAATGGCGAGCAGCACCAGAGCCAGCAACAGGCCCATACTGACCGTCGCGGCCCGATTGGCCAGAAGGCGGCGGCGCGCATCATCCCAAAGGCTGCGGCCCTTGACGGCGGCGCGTTCCATGGTCTGGGTGCCGTGAGAGGAGGCAGAAAGCACGCGGTTCATGACAGCTTCACCCGTGGATCGAGCAGGGCATAGGCAATATCGGCCAGCAGATTGAGCAGCAGGATCAGTCCGGCATAGACAATCACCACCCC
>CAISGS010000553.1 GCA_903884915.1 uncultured Caulobacteraceae bacterium
GCATCCCATCCTCATCTGACCAAAGGGCGGTCCATCGCGGACGCGCCCTTTTTTATTGCCCTTTTTCCAGTCCAATTGCGGAGGCTTCCATGACCAAAAGAGCCCTGAAGCGTATGGTGCGCGAAGGTGCGTTTGACGCCGGACAGTTTGAAGATCCAAAGGTTCGCCGCATGCCGGTCGAACGCGGTTGGTCGCCGATCGGTAGTCATGCCGCCGGACCCGACCGAGACGCGGACCGGGAACAGGGCTACGTCAAGACGATCAAACCTAAATCCATCGGTCAAAAACAGTTGATGGATGCCATCGACGCCAAGGCCATGGTGCTGGCCCTCGGCCCTGCAGGCACGGGCAAGACCTATCTGGCCATCGCTAAGGCTGTTGAGGCGCTGGAGGCCGGGACCGTGGGCCGGATCGTTCTGTCACGTCCTGCGGTGGATGCGGGCGAATCCATCGGCTTCTTGCCCGGCGATATGGAAGACAAGCTGGCCCCCTATCTTCGGCCCCTGTTCGATGCCCTCGCGGATCGTTTGTCGATGAAGCGGGTTCGGGCCCTGATGGCCGAGGGGGCCATTGAGATCGCGCCGCTGGGCTTCATGCGCGGGCGCACCCTGAACAATGCCTTTGTCGTCATGGATGAGGCGCAGAACTGTACCTATGCCCAACTGAAGATGTTGCTGACCCGTCTGGGCTGGCATTCGACCATGGTGGTGACGGGCGACCCGCACCAGTCAGACCTACTTCCGGGGGTGTCTGGTCTGGCCGAGGTCGCCAACCGTTTCGAGGCGCTGGACAATGTCGCGGTCGTTCGGCTTGCCGATGTCGATATTGTCCGCCACCCGCTGGTGGCTGAGATGCTGGGCGTTCTATAAAGCACTGCCCACTTAGAAGAATGGCGGGGGGTGAGAGCCCTCCGCCATTGTCGTTTAGCCGTTCAGGTCTTCGGCCAAGATAGCCATCTCGAACATGTAGGAACCGGCCTCGTCCTCATCTTCGAAGACCACGCCGATAAACTCATCCCCGACATAGACCTCGGCGGAGTCCTTTTGCTTGGGACGGGCCTTCAGGTTCACCGTGGCATTGGCAAAGGTGGTCTTCAGGTGGGCCTCGATACGGGCCATAGCTTTGGCGTCCATGATAGGACCTCCTGCGGTTAGAAACGGGCGTTCAGTGTTGAGCGGACCCTAGCGTCATCCGCGCCCAGAGCAAGCCCCAAGCCTTGGCTAAATGACGTAGTCGTACAAAGCTTCGGCAAGGGTGTGGTCCATGGTCCGCGCGGGCTCTTCGCCGGTGGGACAGTTGACCAGACGGGCCGGAACGCCAGCCGCCGTGCAATGGGCCGGGACGGGCTTAAGCACGACCGAGCCAGACGCGATCTTGGCATAGTCACCGACCAAGATCTTGCCCAGCACCTTGGCGCCAGCGCCCAAAAGCACGCCGCGTCCGATCTTGGGGTGACGATCTCCGCGCTCAGCACCCGTGCCGCCGAGCGTCACGCCATGCAGCATCGAAACCTCATCGCCGACCACCGCCGTCTCGCCGATAACGATGCCGGTGCCATGGTCGATGAACACACCTGACCCAATCACTGCGCCCGGATGGATATCGACCTGGAACAGCTCTGAACAGCGGCTCTGCAGATAGAAGGCCAATGTCTCACGCCCCTGACCAAACAGCCAATGGGCCACGCGGTAGGTCTGCAGGGCTTGGAACCCTTTGAAGAAGAGGAATGGCTGGACATAGCCCTTACAGGCCGGGTCACGCTCGAACACAGCGCGCAGATCAGCTTCGGCGCTGGTCACGAGGCTGGGGTCAGCCGCAAAGGCCTCTTCGACAATTTCGCGCATGCTCATGGCCCGCAACTCTTCGTCGCTCAGCTTGCGCGCCAATTGATAGGACAGGGCTGAGGCCAGATCATCGTGCTTCAGCACCACGGCGTTAAGCATCGACCCAAGCGTTGGCTCTGTCGTAGCAAGGTGCGCGGCCTCGTTGCGCAAGGCGGCCCATACGGACGGGACAGTGTGAGCTGACACAACTTCCAGACGGTTTGGCATCGATCCGGCTCCTCAATCCCATTCCAACGAGCAGCCTATCTTAGCATAAGTTCTGCCAAGTCACGCCTGATCTCGCCATTGACAGCCATATGGTGCGCGCGAAGTAGCATGGTGAGGGTTATCAAATCACGCATATGACCAGCTAGGGCGACCGCCAAGGCCTCCTTGAACGGTACGCGGGCGATGGCGAAGACCTCCGTGTCATCGGGCTCCACGGGCACGGCGGAAAGGTCTAGCGCCAAGAAGCCAAGGCCGCGCTCGTCGGTGATCGAGTTCGAAACATCAAAATCCAGCACCTGAAACCACTCCCGCGCCTCCAGCCCGGCCTCTTCGCGCAGTTCACGCTTCGCTGAGATGAGAGGGTCAATATGCTTGGCCCCGCCGCCCTCGGGGATTTCCCAAGAATAGGTGCCCGATGGAAAACGATGTTGCCCCACCAATGTCACGGTTCCGTCCGAATGGAGCGGTAGGATCCCGAGGGCGAGGTTCTTCATCCCTACCAGTCCATAGAGCGCCTTAGCCCCGGTGGGCGCGACGGCATCAAACTCGTCGACAGTGATCCAAGGGTTCTCATAGACCGGTCGGTGGGCCAGCCTTTGCCAAGCTGGTCCCTTGGGGGCCATCCAACTGGGTTTATCCACCATGAACTCGGCCCCTCGTCATTTGGCCCATTGCCGTTGGCTCTAAGGGTTTATAGCTAGAACCATCGCGCCCCGAAGCAGAGAAAGTCACCGGCCATGTCCTTGAACCTGCCACAGGCCCCCGAATTTGGTTCGCCCCTGCCGCTGGGCGATCGAAACGACGCCGTTCTAGCCTTCTTGGCCTTGCGCCGGTCGGCCTCTGCCTCGGCCCTAACGGCTCCCGGACCCGACGCCGCGACCTTAGATGATCTGCTGCGGATCGCGGCAAGGGTCAGTGACCATGGCAAGCTCTTTCCTTGGCGCTTTATCGTTCTGGAAGGCGATGCCAAGACCCGC
>CAISGS010000554.1 GCA_903884915.1 uncultured Caulobacteraceae bacterium
ATTGATCCCCAAGAGCTGATGGCCCGCTTCCACGCGCAAGAGGCGGGCAAGGCCATCGTCTCGGGGGCCGCAGCCTTTGCGGCCATGTGGCGCGCCCTGCCCCTCTTGGCCTGGCTGGGCTGGATGGCCAAGGCTCCGCCAATCCTTTGGCTGCTCGAGCGGCTCTATCGCCTGTTCCTCAAGGTCCGCCCCCGCCTGCAGGGTTTGGCGCGAAAGTTCGACTGATTGTCGTTTTTCAAGGGGCGATGGCCTCGGCTGTGTTAGCCTCCATACAGCGCGTCATCGACACGCCCTGATCGGCTTGGCCCACCCATTGCGCGGGGCTGCCATACGCACCCAAGAGGATGCGTCTGACCCCAAAGACTTCCTCGCCGCCAGGCAGACTGGCGCATGGGCTGCGCGAGCCCATCAACCGTTGGAAGGACCTGTGTCATGGCTAAGGGCCAAAAGAAGAGCAACAAAGAGGTGCGCAAGCCCAAGACCGAAAAGCCAAAGGAACTGGCCGCTCAACCCTCGTTCCTGACCCCGCCCTCTAAGAAGAAATAGTCCATGGCGGTCGAAACGGTTCACATCGTCCAAGCCTATGTGGCCGGACGCGGCAAGGGCCTGAAGGCTGAACCGGCTGTGGGCTGCAAGGATGCCGAAGAGGCGCGGCGCAAGGCTGAACGGCTCTCAACCCTTCGCCTTGGCGTCGTGGCCTACTCTGTGTCTGCGGACACAGAGATGGGCGATTATGACGAAAACCCCACCATCCTGTTCAAATCCGGGCAATTACCACCGCCATTTGATGAAGCATGAGCTTGGCGAGAGCCGATAAGATCGCTTAGGTTACGAAACCAGACCGCGTTCAACGCGGCACGCAAAAGGGAACCGGTTATGGACGCAGCGATCACGACGGCTTTTGAGCAGGCGGTGACCCTTGATCTGGGCTTTGATGAGGTTCGGGCCTTGGCCCAATCGATCAAGGCTGGAACCGGGGAGCCCCGCGACCTTGCTGCCGCTCTTGCGCGAGTAGCCTTCCTGACACCAGAGACCTTGGCCCGCACCTATGATGCCGCCGCTGAAGGCTGGTTTGGCGAGGCCGTCAATGGCCCCGCTATCGCCATTCCCGAGCTAGATGCCGCCGATCCGGCCAAGCTCGCAGACCTTTGGACCGCCCTCTGGTCCTTTGCCGATGACAGCGCGGCGGGTGCCATGAGCGGCGCCCTAGAGGTCACGACCCGCACGGCTGGCCTTTCGGCCCTGCTGCCGCCTGAGCATGGCCCGCGCCTTGGCCAATCGTACCTGACCTATCCGATGGTGCGCGAAAGCGCCGCCAAGGGCCTGCCGCCGCGCTTTGACCTAGAGACCCTCAAGGCCTGCCCCGCAAACTCGCTCGGCCGCGCCTTCTATGACCAGATCATCGACAATAGTTTCGATCTGGAAGTGCTGGACCGCGATGTCCTAGGCTTAGCCAACCTGCCCGCGCCGCATGACTTCATCAATACGCGGATGCTGCAGTCCCATGACCTGATCCACCTGCTCGCCGGTTATGAGGTGACGAGCCTGCATGAGGTCGGGATTTCCGGCTTCCAGCTCGCCCAGTGCGGCCACGGCTATTCGGCCGTGTTCCTCGCGGTCGTGTCGATCAACACCTCACTCGCTCCCAATCCCGGGGCCTTCTCATTCCTGATGGATATTATCTTGGCCGGATGGACCCATGGTCGCCGCGCGCCATCCTTGGTCTCCCTAGAGTGGGAAGAGGTCTGGCACCGGTCGATGGACGATATTCGCCAGTCTATCGGCCTTAAGGCGTTCGACAGCCCCTATCCTGCGGACATTATCGAACAGCTCCGCGCCGCGGCCTAATCGTCGACAAGACCGCCTTAGACCACTGGCGGGCCGGACAATTTGGTGCCAGTCTCCTGCCGCAACCTCGACAAACAGAGGTTGGCCTACTTTAGGCCATATGGGGGGAAGATGAGTAACCAAGAGACTGGTACGGCGCCGCGCGTCAGTGCCTATAGCTACGGCGTCGTGATCCTGTTGATGGTGGTCTACACCTTCAACTTCCTCGACCGACAGCTCCTGTCGATCCTGTCAGAGCCAATCCGTGAGGAACTGAACCTTAGCTATACCCAGATGGGCATGCTGACCGGCCTTTCCTTCGCCCTGTTTTACACCACATTCGGCATCCCTCTGGCCTGGCTGGCGGACCGGACCCATCGGGTTCGGTTGATTGCGGTGGCCCTAACCACATGGAGCCTCTTCTCGATGGCCTGTGGCATGGCCACCAACTTTGTTACTCTGGCCCTTGCCCGGATTGGCGTTGGCATTGGGGAAGCGGGGGGTTCGCCGCCCTCCTGTTCGCTGATTTCCGATTACTTCCCGCCTCAAAAACGCGGCGGAGCCTTAGCCATCTATGCCCTTGGCGTTCCCTTCGGCACCGCCCTTGGTTCAGCAGCAGGCGCGCAGATCGCCGCCCTCTATGGCTGGAGAACCGCTTTCTTGGCCGTCGGTATTCCCGGTGTATTGCTCGCCATTGCCCTGGTGCTCATTGTTCGGGAACCCAAGCGCGGGCGTATGGACGTCATGGCTGAAGGCAAGACCGAGCACGCGCCGAGCGTGCCTTTGACCACGGCCATTGCCGCGTTCTTTAGCAACCCGACCCTTGTGATGACCGCAGTCGCGGCCGGTCTCACCGCCTTTGTCGGCTATGGCATCTTGAACAATGTGCCTGCCTATCTGATCAGCAACCGGCACATGACCTTGCCGGAAATTGCCATCTGGTGGAGCGCGCTAAACGCCCTAGGCGGCGGGGTTGGAACCTTTGCCAGCGGCTGGATTGTCGATCGGTTGGCAAAGTTCAATCGGGCGGCCTATGCCTTGGTGCCTGCAGCGGCCTTCGTGGTCAGTCTTCCCTTCTATATCGGGTTCCTGATGGCCCCGACCTGGCAGCTTGGCATGATCTTCCTGATCATCCCCATCATCATGGGCACGGTCTATCTGGCGCCCGCCATTGCCGTCGTGCAGAACGCTGTTCAGCCTGCCCAGCGCGGGACCTCCGGCGCGATCTTGCTGTTCTTGCTCAACCTAATCGGTCTGGGGGGCGGTCCGCTCTATGTCGGTCTGGTGGCAGATCACTTCAAGCCGGAGCTTGGGGTTCAAGCCCTGCAATATGGCCTGATAGCGCTGGTGCCGTTCTATATCATCACCATCTTTGCCCACATGGTCTCAGCCCGCCTGATCACCAAGGACAGCAACCTCGCCGCCCAACTGGCCGCCAAGGCCTAGCCCCAGTTCCCTTCCCCCCTTTGAGGGGGAAGGGTTAGGGATGGGGGGCTTGTATCCACCGTCCCTGCCAATCGTCCGCAACAGACGAACAGACGTTGCATAGTCACCGACCGCTGCACCCCCATCCCCGGCCCTTCCCCCTTAAGGGAGAAGGGAGCTCATATGTTAGATCAGGTCGCCGCCAGCGGCGGAGGCCGTGGTGCCGAACTTCTGGTAGGCACGGATGACATTGCGGCCCACGGTCCAGCGGTGGACCTCGTCCGGTCCATCGACCAAGCGCTGTGAGCGGATGTGGGTATACCACCGGGCCAGAGGCGTATCGTGGCTATAGCCCAGCGCACCATGAAGCTGGATGGCCGTATCGACCACCTTGTGCACCATATGGGCGAGAAACACCTTAGCGATGGAGTTTTCCTGCCGCAGGTCCATGCCCTTTTCAGCCTTATAGGCAATGTGGAGCAGCATCAGGCGCGCCATATAGAGCTCGCTGGCGCAGTCAGCCAACATCCACTGAACGCCCTGACGGTCGGACAGCAGGCTGCCGAAGGTCGAGCGCTGGGTGACATGGGCCGTCGCAAGGTCCAGAGCCCGCTGGGCCATGGCGACATTGTGCATGCCGTGAC
>CAISGS010000555.1 GCA_903884915.1 uncultured Caulobacteraceae bacterium
CACCGACATCTCCTCGATCCTGATCATCGGCGCGGGTCCCATTGTCATCGGACAGGCCTGCGAATTCGACTATTCCGGGGTCCAGGCCTGCAAGGCCCTGCGCGCCGAGGGCTATCGGATCGTGCTGGTCAATTCCAATCCGGCCACGATCATGACCGATCCCGACGTGGCCGACGCCACCTATATCGAACCGATCACCCCGCAGATCGTCGCCAAGATCATCGAAAAGGAGCGCCCAGACGCGCTTTTGCCCACCATGGGCGGCCAGACGGCGCTGAACTGCGCGCTGGCGCTCGAAGCCGATGGCACCTTGGCCAAATATGGCGTCGAGATGATCGGGGCCAATGCTGAGGTCATCGACAAGGCCGAAGACCGTCAGAAGTTCCGTAATGCGATGGACAAGCTGGGTCTCGAAAGCCCGCGCAGCCGCGCCGCCCACACGATGGAAGAGGCGCTGGAGGCTCAGCCCTTTGTTGGCCTGCCCGCCATCATCCGTCCGTCCTTTACCCTTGCCGGTACCGGCGGCGGCATTGCCTATAATATGGAAGAGTTCCGCGAGATCGTGGAACGCGGCCTCGACATGTCCCCGACCACCGAAGTGCTCATCGAAGAGAGCGTCCTCGGCTGGAAAGAATATGAGATGGAGGTCGTGCGCGATAAGGCCGACAACTGCATCATCGTCTGCTCCATCGAGAATATCGATCCGATGGGCGTCCATACGGGCGACTCCATCACGGTCGCCCCGGCCCTGACCCTGACCGACAAGGAATATCAGTGGATGCGCGCGGCCTCGATTGCCGTGCTGCGCGAGATCGGTGTCGAGACCGGCGGCTCGAACGTTCAGTTCGCGGTCAATCCCAAGGATGGCCGCATGGTGGTCATCGAGATGAACCCCCGCGTGTCGCGCTCCTCGGCCCTGGCCTCCAAGGCGACGGGCTTTCCCATCGCCAAGGTCGCGGCCCGTCTGGCCGTGGGCTATACGCTCGATGAGTTGATGAACGACATTACCGGTGCAACCCCGGCCTCGTTCGAGCCGACCATCGACTATGTAGTCACCAAGATCCCCCGCTTTGCCTTCGAAAAATATCCCGGCGCCGAGCCCTATCTGACCACCTCCATGAAGTCGGTGGGCGAGGTTATGGCCATCGGCCGCACCTTTGCCGAAAGCGCCCAAAAGGCCCTGCGCGGTCTGGAGACCGGCCTGACTGGCTTTAACGAGATCGAGATCGAGGGGGCTGGCGATCCAGAAACCGGCAAGGCCGCCATTGTTCGCGCGCTGGGCCAGCCGACCCCCGACCGTCTGCGCGTCATTGCCCAAGCCTTCCGCCATGGCCTCAGCGTCGACGAGATCAACGATGCCTGTTCCTACGAGCCTTGGTTCCTGCGCCAGATCGAGACCATCGTCGCGACCGAAGCCGAGATCCGCTCAAACGGACTGCCAACCGACGCCGATGCCATGCGCAAGATCAAGGCCATGGGCTTTTCGGATGCCCGCCTGGCCGAACTGACCGATGGCGCGGAAAAGGCCGTGCGTTCGGCCCGTCAGGCGCTGGGTGTTCGTCCGGTCTATAAGCGCATCGACACCTGCGCGGCGGAGTTCTTTGCCAAGACCCCCTACATGTATTCGACCTATGAAAGCGGGGCTCTGGGTCAGGTGCCAAGCTGCGAGTCCGAGCCCTCGAACCGTCGCAAGGCCGTGATCCTCGGCGGCGGTCCCAACCGGATCGGCCAAGGGATCGAGTTTGACTATTGCTGCTGTCACGCCGCCTTCGCCCTCGATCAGATCGGGGTGGAGTCGATCATGGTCAACTGTAACCCTGAGACCGTATCCACCGACTATGACACCTCCGACCGCCTCTATTTCGAACCCCTGACGGCGGAGGATGTGCTGGAACTGTTGGATGTCGAGCGCTCCAACGGCACCCTGATCGGCGTCATCGTCCAGTTCGGCGGCCAGACGCCGCTGAAGCTGGCTCAAGCCCTCGAAGATGCGGGCATCCCCATCCTTGGCACCTCGCCCGACGCCATCGATCTTGCCGAAGACCGCGAGCGGTTCCAGCAACTGCTGCACAAGATCGGCATTGCTCAGCCGATCAACGCCATCGCCCGCTCGGTCGAAGAGGCCTTTGCCGGGGCCCATGCGGTCGGCTATCCCATCGTCATCCGCCCCTCCTATGTGCTGGGGGGTCGGGCCATGGAGATCATCCGCGATGATGAGCAACTGACCCGCTATGTTCGCGACGCGGTAAAGGTGTCGGGTGATAGTCCTGTCCTGATCGACCAGTACCTGTCCCGCGCCACCGAGGTGGACGTGGATGCCATTGCCGACGGCGAGACCGTGTTCGTGGCCGGTGTCATGGAACATATTGAAGAGGCCGGGGTCCATTCGGGCGATAGTGCCTGCTCCTTGCCGCCCTATTCGCTCAGCCCCGCCATCATCGACGAGTTGAAGCGCCAGACCGAAGCCATGGCCAAGGCCCTGAATGTTCGCGGCCTGATGAATGTCCAGTTCGCGATTGAAGAGCCTCAGTCGGACGCCCCGCGAATCTTTGTGCTGGAAGTGAACCCCCGCGCCTCGCGCACCGTGCCCTTCGTGGCCAAGACCATCGGTGAGCCCCTCGCCGGGATCGCCGCCAAGGTCATGGCGGGCGTCAGCTTGGCCAGCTTTGGCCTGACCGAAAAGGTCTATGAGCATGTCGCGGTCAAGGAGGCGGTGTTCCCCTTCGCCCGCTTCCCCGGTGTCGATACGCTGCTTGGCCCAGAAATGCGCTCGACCGGCGAGGTGATGGGTCTGGATTGGCGCCGCGAGGGCGAGACCTTCGCCCCAGCCTTTGCGAGAGCCTTTGCCAAGAGCCAACTCGGCGGCGGCGTTGTCCTGCCCGAGGCCGGAACCGCCTTCGTCTCGGTCAAGGACAGCGACAAGCCCTTCGTGCTCGACGCCATCCGGCTGCTAATCGGCAAGGGCTTTAAGATCATCGCCACCTCCGGCACCGCTGACTATCTGCGCGAGCAGGGCGTGGCGGCGACCGAGGTCAAGAAGGTGCTGGAAGGCCGTCCCAACGTGGTCGACGCCATGAAGAACGGGGACGTGCAGTTGGTGTTCAACACCACTGAGGGCAAGCAATCCATTCAGGACAGTTTCTCCATCCGCCGCTCGGCCCTGATGATGAAGATCCCCTACTATACGACCACAGCCGGCGCCCTTGCTGCAGCTCAAGCGATCGCCTTGGCCACACCGGAGGGTCTGGAAGTCCGCGCCCTGCAGTCCTACTGACCTCGATTTGTGAACCAGAGCGCCATGACCGACGACACCGCCTACCAGATCATCGCTAGGGGCCCGCGCCTGATCGCCGAGGCCGCTGCCCGCGCCGTTGACGAGGACGCGGTGTTGGAAAGCACCACCTATTCGATCCTCGAAGAGGACGAGGACCATGATGTCTGGCGCATCGATGCCTTCCCGACCACCGAGCAAGAGTCCGCGCAATATCAAACGGTGCTGGGCGGTTTCGAAGGACTGGTCGTCACCTGTGAAAAGCTCGCCGATGCCGACTGGCTGGCCATGGCCCTGTCAGGTCTGCCGCCTGTGCGCGCGGGCCGGTTCTTCATCCACGGCGTCCATGACCGGGGCCGCGCGCCGGTCAATAGCGTCAATCTGCGCATCGAAGCCGGGGCAGCCTTTGGCACGGGCCACCATGGCACGACGGTTGGCTGCCTCTTGGCCTATGACCAGCTTTTGAAATCCAAGCGTTTTGGCCGCGTGCTCGATGTCGGCGCAGGCACCGGCGTTCTGGCCATAGCCGCGGCCCGCACCGGCACGGCCAAGGCCGTCGGCACCGATATTGACCGCGTCTCGGTCCGCATCTCGAAAGAGAACGCCAAGGTCAACCAGACCAATGCCCGCTTTGTCCACGCCTTTGGCCTCAGCCACCGAGCCGTGCGCGAACATGCCCCCTATGATCTGGTCTTTGCCAATATCTTAGCCCGGCCCCTGGTCTTCCTCGCTCAAGACATCAAGGGGGCACTGAAACCCGGCGGCATCGCCATCCTGTCGGGCCTCCTGCGCAGCCAAGAACGCCTCGTCCGCGCGGCTTACCTGTCGCGCGGCTTCAAGTTGGAACGCCGTATTCATAGAGACGCTTGGGCCGCGCTGGTTCTGCGCCGGGGGTAAAGGAACATCCTCGTCCTTCGACAGGCTCAGGATGAGGATGAATGGGA
>CAISGS010000556.1 GCA_903884915.1 uncultured Caulobacteraceae bacterium
GCTGCGGCGGCTTGCCTCTTGGTTGCTGAAGACAAGTTAGAAGAGTTGGGCCTTGAACCTATTGGCTATTTTGTCGGATGGGCAGCGGCAGGTTGCGACCCCGCGCGGATGGGCATCGGACCGGTCCCCGCCGTCAAGCGCCTGTTCGAGCGCACCGGCCTTGGCTGGGACGATATGGGTCTTGTCGAGCTGAACGAGGCCTTTGCCGCCCAGTCCTTGGCGGTGATGAAGGGCTGGGGCTGGGAGGATCGCTCGATCCTGAACGTCAATGGCTCCGCCATTTCGCTCGGCCATCCCATCGGTGCCACCGGCGTTCGCATCGCGACGACCTTGCTGCACGAAATGCAGCGCCGGGGCGTGCGCTATGGCCTGGAGACCATGTGCGTCGGCGGCGGCCAAGGCGTCGCCGCCATCTTCGAACGGGCTTAAGGATCGGCGGGGCGGCGTGGTGCCGCCCCGTTATTAAGTGCGGATGACAGTGAGGGGGTGCTTGTCAGGCGCTTGCCATGACGGCCGACCTTGCCGCTAGAATGTCTTTACAGCTCCTAGCGGCCTCTTCGCCTTTGATGACGAAATGGTCTTTGAAGAAGTTGATATGGGCTTCACTTTCCTGAAAATTGTGCGGTGTCAGGATGGCAGAAAGTACGGGCGTGTTGGTGTCTAGCTGCACCCGCATCATTGCGTTCAACACGGCACCGGCAACGAAATCATGACGGTAGATGCCGCCGTCCACGACGAAAGCAACACCGACTACAGCGGCATATTTGCCCGTCTGGATGAGCAATTGTGCGTGCAGAGGAATTTCTAGAGCGCCGGGCACATCGATGATGTCCACATCATTGGCAGCACCTCCGAGTGTGGCCCAGCTCTGCACGAAGGAATTGACGCAATTATCCACGATATCTGCGTGCCAGCGGCCACGGATAACGGCGATGCGATCGCGTTCTGGCTTTACGGAAACGTTCATTTGTCTTGCCTTTCAAGGGTCTTGCCACAATGCGGCAATGTTTCAATCAAGGCCTTCCGCATTGACGCGGATTGAGGCCCAAACATCCCTTGGGCGAACATGCACGATTGAACGGTCTTCTGGCGAAGACCGCTTCGGCAAGTTCTCTTCCATCCGGACTGTGACCGTCGGCTCCGGAATCACACCGGATCTGCTGACCTTTCCACCTGCGCGGAAAGCGCTCGCGGGCTAAGGGCCGAGGCCCCTTACCGCCGGTGGGGAGTTTCACCCCGCCCTGAGAACAGACAAAACCTAATGGTGCCGAAAGTGAAACTCAAGGGGCGGGGTTTCGGCTTTTCCGGATCGACGACATTCCCCGTTCAAATCACGTTAGCTGCGTCGCTCGTCGTTCTCTATTCAGCGCTCGCCTTATCCAGCCGGCTTAGGGCCTCTGCGTTCAGCGATATGTGCAGGGCAGCGGCGAGGTCCTTGAACTGGTCCATGCTGGTGGCAGACGCAATTGGAGCGGCGAGCGCGGGGCGGGTCATCAGCCATGCCAAGGCCACCTGCGCGGGTGTCGACTGGGTGGAGGCCGAAACCTCGTCCAGAGCGGCCAGAATGCGCAGGCCCCGTTCATTGAGATAGCCCCCCATCTGGCGACCGCGCACGCTCTTTCCAAAATCCGCCTCGCTGCGGTACTTGCCGGTCAAGAAGCCGCTGGCCAGCCCAAAATAGGGGATGACGCTGACCTCTTGCGCGATGCAGACCGGCTGAAGGTCGGTTTCGAACTCGGCGCGGTGATAGAGATTATAGTGCGGCTGGACCGTCTCATAGCGCGGCAGGCCGTGGGCGGCGCTGATGGCGAGGGCCTCTGCCAGGCGCGCGCCACTATAGTTGGAGGCCCCGATGGCCCGCACCTTCCCGGCCTTGATCAGGTCGGCAAAGGCTTGCAGGGTCTCTTCGAGGGGCGTTTTGGTGTCGTCCTCGTGGGCCTGA
>CAISGS010000557.1 GCA_903884915.1 uncultured Caulobacteraceae bacterium
ATAGGTCTCTGATCCGAGAAGGCCGCGTTCCTCGGCGGTCCAGGCGGCAAAGACGAGGGTCCGGTCAGGGCGGGGCCCCTGGGCAAAGGCCCTGGCCAATTCGATTGTGCCTGCAACGCCTATTGCGTCATCCGCGGCACCGGGGCGCACCGTGCGCCCTTGGGCATCGGGCTTGCCGACCCCATAGGCATCCCAGTGGGCGGAGAACATGATGCTCTCCAGCGGGCGGGTCTTGCCGGTCAGCTTGGCCAGCACATTGTGGCTTTCGACGGCGGTAAACTGATTGCCGAGTTTGGCGCTGAACAGGGCACCGGGCAGGGTGACGGGCTTGAAATCAGACTGGCGGGCCTGCTGTTTCAGAGCCTGAAGGTCCAACCCTGACTGCTGAAACATCTGCGCGGCGACCTCCTGTTGGATCCAGCCTTGCAGCGGCACGCGCTCCTTGATCGGATCGGCGCGAACAATATCAAAGCTCTCGCCGCCTGGGGCCGTGACCGTACTCCAGCCATAGCCCGCGCCGGGCGTATCGTGGATGATCAACAGCCCAGCGGCCCCGCGCCGCGCCGCCTCTTCGAACTTGTAGGTCCAGCGCGCATAGTAGGTGGCTGCGAGGCCGGAAAACTTGCCATAGGCCCCATCGGTGGGCTTGGCCTCAAAATCAGGATCATTGATCAGCATGACCAAGATCTTGCCCTTCACATCCACGCCCTTGAAGTCGTCCCACCCGCGTTCGGGGGCCGAGACGCCATAGCCGACAAAGACCATCTGCGCCCGGTCCACGGTGATCTCAGCGGTTGGGCGTTGGCTGGTCAGATAGAGGTCCTTGGCCTGTATCAGCGGGGTGTCTCCGGTCTTTGTAGAGACGCTGAAGGCACTGGCCGGGCTGACCTGAAAGCGGATCAGGGGCACGCGCTGGGTCCAGCCACCCTTTTCCCCGCCCGGCTCTAGGCCCAGTTCTTTGAACCGCTGGGTCAGGTAGGCGATGGTTTTGGTTTCCCCGGCCGTGCCGGGATTGCGGCCCTCAAAGTCCTCGGATGCCAAGACCTTGATCGTCTCAGACAGGTTCGCTGGATCGATTGGCCCAGAGCCCTGATAGACGAAGGCGGGCCGGTCTTGCCCATGGGCGCCACCAAGAGCAGCGGCGGACCAGAGGGCGGCGGTGAGGGCTGCGAGACGGCGCATGGCGGATCCTAATGTGAGAGTAAGGGTGCTAGAGAGCCTAACGGCGAAAACCCCGCGCTCCGAAAGGAGGCGGGGCCAATTCGTCGTCGATAACCGAAGGTCTCTTAGTCGAGACGCAGGTTGTCGGCGGAAGCCTTGCCGGTGCGGCGATCGGCTTGCAGGTCGTAGGACAGACGCTGTCCATCCTGAAGGCCCGAAAGACCAGCCCGTTCAACGGCTGAAATATGGACGAAAATGTCGCCGCCGCCATTGTCTGGCTGAATAAAGCCAAAGCCCTTGGTGGAGTTGAACCACTTCACCGTGCCCGTACCCGAGCCGGTGGTTTCACCCATGGGGGCCGAAGGGGCTGGACGCGGACGTGCTGGCGCACGGTCCGAATTACCGCCACCGGTGCCGCCACTCAGAACGCGCAGCTCACCGGCCGAGGTCTTGCCCGACCGACGGTCTTGCTCAAGCTCATAGGCCATAGACTGGCCTTCATCGAGGCTGCTTAGACCGGCCCGCTCGAGGGCTGAAATGTGGACGAAAACGTCCTGACCGCCGTCACTTGGTTCAATGAACCCAAAGCCCTTGGTCGAATTGAACCACTTAACTGTGCCTGTCGGCATAGACCTTCCTCACCACTTCCACCTGCGAGTCGGACTGCTGCGCACAGCTCGGCCGCCCTCGGATCGCCATCAACAACCAGCGCCCGGACCTTTGCACCAAGGTGCCCAGCCCCGATAACCGACTTCACACCGTAAAATATCACTGTGCAAAGCAACTCCCAAATCAAAATTGCAAGCCGTTACAGCAATGGGGCGTCAATGTGGCGCAATAGACCCATATTTTCCGCTTTTTCCGACACTTATGGGTATCATTAATTCTGATCTGCTGAGGCCTTGCCGAACAGGGAATTGGCCGCAAGCTGCTCTCTCATGGCTTCTGGGTCCATGGTTCCTGCCCGATCCATGTCCACCAGCTCGGGGGGGACATACCAGTGCAGGACGTCAGAGCCGTAGGCTTCCCACACCGTTTGCGCCACATCAGAGGGGGGAATGGCGCGGAAAATGCCGTCTTTGGGCGCATTTTGGACGGCGCCGGGCGGCAAGAGCGGGGTGTCAATCAGGCCGGGCAGGACATCTGCGACCCGCACGCCATAGGCCTTGAACTCCACCGACAGGGCTTCGGTCAGGCCCTTCACCGCGTGCTTGGTGGCCGAATAGACGGCGATGCCGGGCATGCCAAAGGTTGCTGAAGATGACGAAGTTGTGAAGCACAGGGAGCCGGGCGTGGCCTTCAAATATTGGATCGCCTCGTGAATTCCGATCAGGACCCCGACGAAATTGACATTCACGACGGCCATAATGTCTTCAAAGGTCTGGTCGGCGAAGGGGCCGCCTCGGCCAATCCCGGCATTATTATAGAGGATGTCCATCTTGCCTTCGGTCGTCACGGCAAAGGCTGCCAAGGCGGCGCGATAGGCCATGCGGTCGGTGACGTCGAGGGTCTGGACGATGCAGTTGTCTGCGCCCAGTTCCGCCTCGAGCGCCTTGAGGCCTGCACCATTGACGTCGCAGCCGCCAATGAACCAGCCCTTGGCGTGGAACAGCCGGGCGGTCTCTAGGCCCATGCCCGAGGCGGCGCCGGTGATGAAGATGGACTTGCGCCCATTGGCCTTGGTCATGGTCTGGTGTCTCCTGCCGTAAAGGCCCTTTGCGGGCGCGATGGGTGTTGGGATCAGGCTGCGGGCGCGGTTTGGGCACCGCGAACCAGTTTGCCGGGTAGGGCTCCCGTCGCCTGCCCCTCGCGATAGACGACCGTGCCGCTGACGATGGTGGCGACATAGCCCTCAGCCTCCTGCATCAGACGTCGTGCCCCTGCAGGCAGGTCATAGATCATGTGCGGCGGGCGCAATTGCAGACGCGCCATGTCGATAATGTTGAGGTCGGCCTTGTAGCCGACGCCGACCACGCCCCGGTCGAGCAGGCCGACCGCTTCGGCCG
>CAISGS010000558.1 GCA_903884915.1 uncultured Caulobacteraceae bacterium
CGCTTGAGGAACCGTTCAGCATGGGCCTGCAGGCGCAGACCGGCCTCATCTAACCGGCAGCCTTGCCGCACGCAGGCCAGCACATCCTGAAGAGGGCGGCGCGAGGGGTCATGATAGAGCACGCCATTGGTGGCAATCAGGGGCGCGCCCGTCCGCTGGGCTATGCCCGCCAGCCGGTTCAGCCGCGCGCGGTCATCGCCTTGGCGCAAGGGGGCCGCAGCCAGATAGAGCTGATCGGGCCAAGCCCTTTGCCACGCCGCCATCTGGGCCTCAAAGACAGCCGCTGTCTTGGTCGTCAGATTCAGCGGCGCGGGAACCAGTCCGATCAAGCCCTCGCCGAGGGCTGCGGCCTGTTCAAAGGTCAGGCGGCAATCGCCCTTGGCAATCCGGTCCTCATCGGCGTTAGGATCTTGATCCTCTGCCCCCTCATGGATGTCCCCCATCTTGCCAAGCGACAGGAGGCGGCAAAGGCGGCCATAGGCGGCGCGGTCGCGGGGATAGACGATCAGCTCGGTCCCCTCCAAAAACACCAGCCGACAGCCGATCAACAGCCGAAAGCCCTCAGCCTTGGCCGCCACATGGGCCCTTACCACCCCAGCCAGACTGTTGCGATCCGCCAGTCCGATTGCCGCCAAACCCAGAGCCTTGGCCGTCAGCACCAACTCATCAGCATGGGACGCGCCCTCGAGAAACGAGAAGTTGCTGCGCAGGTCCAGCTCGGCATAGGCCAGATCAGCGCCCATCGGCGCGCTCATGCAAAGACCCCGTGCAGCCACCATTCGGGCATCCGGTCCTGATCCTCGCGGCCATAGAGGCCTTCGCGAAACAGCCAGTAGCGCCGCCCGGTCTCGTCCTCGATGCGGTAATAGTCGCGCGTACGGGGCGGACGCGGTGAGGCCGGGCTCAGCCGCCACCATTCCGGGGCAATCCGCTCTGGTCCCTCGGCCCGCACCACCCGCCGCGCCACCCGCCGCCAAGTGAACCGCGCCGGAGCAGAATCGGGCAGTTCGGCAATGGCCTCGACCCGTTCAGGCGGATGGAACAGCAGGATCGGACGGGGTCGAAACACAGGATCGAAGGCCCCGAAGCCAAGGCTCGAAGCCGCATCCCAGCCCTCGCTACGTTCAGGCAACCAACTGCCGCGCGGGCGGGGGGTCTGGACCGCGTCCTCGCCAAGCTTGGCCCGCAGACGATCGATCAGACCGGCCAAGGCGGCCGCCTCCGTCGCTGCCCGCTCGCCGTCCAACCCCTCTTGCTGCGTCTGGTAGGGTTCTGCGACCGGCGCGCTGAGCATCAGGGCGTCAATGCCAAAGCCCAGATCCAGCGCCTCTAAGCCCTTTTCCTTGAGCAGTCGCAACAGATGGCTGGGCTGGGCCGAGGCGGCGCTGAGCCCGGCCTCAATGCTGGTGGTCGCCCCGTCCACCCGATAGCCGGTCAAGGTCAGGCGCCGAGCCCCCTGCCCGTCGCGCTGAAGCTGCTCCGCCAAGGCCTTGGCCAGATCGGGCAGATAGAGCGCCACCCCCGCCGTCTCGGTGATCGGTTCGGCAAAGACCTGAAAGCTGCGATAGGCGGGCGGCGGGCGCACGGGCACCACCGGCTCGGCGCGAAAGCCTAGGGCCTGATCCAGCCGCTCGACCACCCTAAGGCCCATGGCTCCAGCCCGAGGCCCCCGAAACCGCCGCGCCAAACCCGCACGCGGCAGGGGATAGAGATCGCCGATCCGCTGGAGGCCAAAGCGCTTGAGCAGGGTCACGGCCTCAGGATCCAGCCGCAGGGCCTCGACGGGCAGATCAGCGAGGGCCTCGCGCGCACCGCCCGCAGGCGCAATCTGGGTCATGGCGCCAAAGCGGGCCAGAGCCCAAGCCGCCCCCAAACTGTCGGCCATAGCCACACGGACGAGAATACCGGCCTTGGCCAAGCGCGCTTCAAAGGCGGCAATAAAGGCCGTCTCCCCCCCGAACAGATGGGTGCCGCCGGTCATGTCGAGCGCTAATCCCTCTACACCCGGACCATCGGCCATGAGGGCCACGCAAGGCGAAAATCGCTCTGCCCACAGGGCCAGACGCTGCAGGGCCAAGGCCTCGGCAGCCGGATCGGCGGGTACAGTCACCAGATCTGGAGCCATGGCCCTGGCATCGGCCTGAGACTGTCCGCGCCAAAGGCCGAGCTGCTGGGCCGCGCCATTCACCGCCCGCAGGCAAAGGCCGCGGCCATTGCGCTCGACCAGCGCAAAGGGGATGGGCCCCGGATCAGAGGCCTCAGCCGACCTGACGCGAGGCGTCTGATGAAGGGTCGAACGGGTCCAGACCGTCACGGGCCAATCCGGCAGCCAAACGCAGGCCACGCGCCTGCTGGGCTGCGGCCGGGCCAGATTTTGCGTCGCGCCAGATGCGCCGGTCATCGTCCCACTCCAACTCCCACACCCCCGGCAAGCCATCCCGCCGCCGGGTCAGTTCCGCTCTCAGTCGCGCCGGGCCGGGCGCGCGCACATCAAAGGCCTGCGGGGCCGAGGCTAAGGACCCGATCCGCCAACGTCGCCAGGCCGCGCTCAGGCCCTCTGCACCCGTGGTGCGCAAGATCGCCGCTGCCGCTCCGCCCGCCTTTGCGGCAAAGGCCAGACGCCGCGTGGCGACAAAATCGGGCGCCGAAAGGGCCGCCACCGCGCCGCCCACCGCCCCCGACTTCAAGGCCTCTTCCAGCGCCCAAATCACCTGACGCTCATCGGCCACCGCCACCACGATCAGGCCGCCGCCAGAGGGGGTCGGCATTTGCCAGCCCTGCGCGAAGGGCCGCCCCCGCTCGCGCAACCAAGCCTTGGCCGCAACGAACAGGCCCGGACGCCGCAGCCCCTTTTCTGGTTCTGGCGACACCCGAAGCAAAGCAAAGGCCAGCGCCGCCGCAAGGTCCTGAGGCTCAGCCGCCGCCACCTCCTCCAGCCCCCTTTCGGGCACGGGGAACCCCTCTGGAAATGTCGGTGGATCGGACATGCTGGAACCTTTGTGTTCTTATTTTGTTCTCTTTTTGCTGAGAGAGTCAACAGGAGTCTGGACGAGGTGCCGACCCAAACCCGAAAAGAGACAAATTGAACCGGGCTGGATAAGTGCCTAGGAAGAGAGCGCAAAAGGACCTCGATCATGACCGCTCCCCTCACCCCTATCGACCGCACAGCCCTGCTTGAGGGTCTGGTGATCAGCGCCCATGCGGCGGGCAAGGCGATCTGGGACATCTATAATTCGGCCTTTGATGTGACGGTGAAGGCCGATGCCTCGCCCGTGACCTTGGCCGATACCGCTGCCGAGGCGATCATCTTGGCCGACTTGGCCCGCCTCGCCCCCCTGATCCCGGTCGTGGCCGAAGAAGAGGCTGCAGCGGGCCGCATCCCAGACGTGGGCCGCCAGTTCTTCGTGGTCGATCCGCTCGATGGCACCAAGGAGTTCGTGCAAAGGCGCGGCGACTTTACCGTCAATATTGCCCTGATCGAGGACGGCCACCCCACCCTTGGCGTTGTCTATGCCCCGGCTAAGGATCGTATGTTTGCGGGCGATGTGAGCGGCAAGATCGCTTGGACCCTTGAGGTCTCGCCAGAGGCTGCACTCAGCACCGCCACCGCGCGCCGCCCCTTGGCCGTGCGCACCCCGCCGAGCGAAGGCCTGACGGCGGTGGCCTCCAAGTCGCACAATACGCCCCAGACCGATGCCTATCTGGCCGCCTATCCCATCCTTGATCGGGTGTCGGTCGGCTCGTCCTTGAAGTTCTGTCTGGTCGCGGCAGGGGAAGCTGACCTCTATCCGCGCCTGTCCCCGACCTGCGAGTGGGATACGGGCGCAGGCCATGCGGTCCTATCGGCGGCGGGTGGCAAGGTGCTCGCCCTCGATGCCAGCCCGCTTCTCTATGGCAAGCAGAACTTCTTTAATCCGGGATTTTTGGCCGCCGGTCCGCTCGATCCGATCGCCGCGACACCGTTCATGGACTAGGGCTTGGCTTAAGCGCCTCTTGGTTTGCTGCGAGGTGCCTTAGAAAAGCTTATGCGATATCATACGTCATCGGCGCTAATAGAACCGCCTATGACCACCGAAAGCGCGACCGTGCCTGACATCGAGCCAAAGCCCCTGCTGTCCCCTGTGGCCCTGACCCACCTGCAAAGGTTGGAGGCAGAGAGCATCCACATCATGCGTGAGGTTGTGGCCGAGAGCGACAATCCGGTGATGCTCTATTCCATCGGCAAGGATAGTGCGGTGATGCTGCATCTGGCGATCAAGGCCTTCTATCCGGCCCTGCCGCCCTTCCCCCTGCTGCATGTCGATACGGGCTGGAAGTTCCGCGAAATGATCGCCTTTCGCGACGATATTGTGGCCAAGCTGGGCCTGACCCTTTTGACCCACACCAACCCTGAGGGGGTCGCCCAAGGCGTTGGTCCCTTCACCCACGGCTCTGCGGTCCATACGGACATCATGAAGACCCAAGGCCTAAAGCAGGCGCTGGACCAGCACGGTTTTGATGTGGCCTTTGGCGGCGCGCGCCGGGACGAGGAAAAGTCTCGCGCCAAGGAGCGGATCTTCTCGTTCCGCTCGGCCCAACATCGCTGGGACCCCAAACAGCAGCGGCCAGAGCTGTGGCGCACCTATAATGCCCGCAAGCAAAAGGGTGAGAGCATCCGGGTCTTCCCCCTGTCCAACTGGACCGAGCTCGACATCTGGCAATATATCCATCTGGAGAACATCCCGCTGGTGCCGCTCTATTTCGCGGCGGAACGGCCTGTGGTCGAGCGCGACGGCACGCTGATCATGGTCGATGATGACCGCATGCCGATGCGGCCCGGCGAGGTGCCTGAGCAAAAGATGGTGCGGTTCCGCACCCTTGGCTGCTATCCCCTAACCGGCGCGGTCGAGAGCACGGCGGCGACCTTGCCCGACATCATCCAAGAGATGTTGTTGACCACCACTTCTGAACGTCAGGGGCGGGTCATTGACCATGACCAGGCCGCTTCCATGGAGAAGAAGAAACAGGAGGGCTACTTCTGATGGCCCACATTTCTGATCTCATCGGCACCGATATTGACGCCTATCTGCTGCAGCATCAGCATAAGAGTCTGCTCCGCTTCATCACCTGCGGCAGTGTCGATGACGGCAAGTCCACCCTGATCGGGCGGCTGCTCTATGATTCCAAAATGATCTTCGAAGATCAGATGGCGGCCTTGGAGGCGGACTCCAAGCGCGTCGGTACCCAGGGCGGCGAGATCGATTTCGCCCTTCTGGTCGATGGACTGGCGGCCGAGCGCGAGCAGGGCATCACCATCGATGTCGCCTATCGCTTCTTCTCGACCGACCGGCGCAAGTTCATCGTCGCCGACACCCCCGGCCACGAGCAATATACCCGCAATATGGTCACCGGGGCCTCGACGGCGGATCTGGCCGTGATCCTAGTGGATGCGCGCAAGGGCATCTTGACCCAGACCCGCCGCCACAGCTTCCTTGTCTCACTGATTGGCATCCGCAAGGTGGTTTTGGCGGTCAATAAGATGGATCTGGTCGGTTTTGATCAGGCGATTTTTGACCAGATCGTCAGCGACTACCGCGCCTTTGCCGCCCAGATTGGCCTGGATGACGTCACCGCCATCCCCATTTCCGGCCTGCGCGGCGACAATATTGCCTCTCGCAGCGACGCTACCCCCTGGTTCGACGGCCCGGTCCTGATTGACCATCTGGAGACCGTGCCTCTGGACGAGGCCCGTCGTCAGCAGGGCGACCTGCGCCTGCCCGTCCAGTGGGTCAACCGGCCCAATCTCGATTTCAGAGGCTTTACCGGCCAGATCGCCAGCGGCGTTGTCCGCCCCGGCGATGTGGTTCGCGTCCTGCCCTCGGGCAAGCAGAGCAAGGTGGCGCGGATTGTCACCTTTGATGGCGATCTTGATCTGGCCGTAGCCGGACAGTCCATCACCCTGACGTTGGAAGACGAGATCGACTGCTCGCGCGGCGACATTATCGCCTCAGGCAATCCGCCCGAAGTGGCCGACCAGTTTGAGACCACCCTGATCTGGATGGCCGAAGAGGCCATGCTGCCGGGCCGGTCCTACTGGCTGAAGATTGGGGCCAAGCTGGTGGCGGCGACCATCACCGAGCCGAAATATAAGATCAACGTCAATACGCTGGAACATCTGGCGGCCAAGTCCCTGACCCTCAATGAAATCGGCGTCTGCAATATTAGCTTGGACCAGCAGATCGCCTTTGATCCGTACAAAGACAATGTCGATACCGGCGGCTTCATCCTGATCGACCGGATGACCAATGCCACCATCGGCGCGGGCCTGATCAACTTTGCTTTGCGCCGTTCGCAAAACATCCATTGGCAGGCTCTGGACGTCAACAAGACCAGCCGCGCCGACCTCAAGGGCCAACGCTCTGCGATCCTGTGGTTCACGGGCCTGTCGGGATCAGGCAAGTCGACCATCGCCAATCTGGTGGAAAAGCAGCTCTTTGCACTGGGCCGTCACACCACCGTTCTGGACGGCGACAATGTTCGCCATGGCCTGAACCGCGATCTGGGCTTTACCGATGCCGACCGGGTGGAAAATATCCGCCGCGTGGCCGAGGTGTCCAAGCTGATGGTCGAGGCCGGGCTCATCACCCTTGTCTCGTTCATCTCGCCCTTCCGGTCCGAGCGGCAAATGGCCCGCGATCTGGTTGAGACCAGCGAATTTATCGAGATCTTCGTCGATACGCCGCTGGCCGTGGCCGAAGAGCGGGACGTCAAGGGCCTCTATAAAAAGGCCCGCAGCGGGGCCTTGAAGAACTTCACTGGGATCGACAGCCCCTATGAAGCGCCCATCACGCCCGAAATCCACATCGACACCACCAAGATGACCCCCGAACAGGCCGCCGATCTGATTGTCGAGCGACTACGCGACCGGGGTCTGATCAAGGGCGGTTGGCACGGGCCAGAGATCTAGCCCGCGCCCTTTAGCGATAGCTGGCGCCTACCTTAAAGCTGGACATCAGGCGCGACAGGCTGGCCGCCTCCTGTGCCAAGGCATGGCTGGCGGCTGTGGTCTCTTCAACCATGGCCGCGTTCTGCTGGGTCACCTGATCCATCTGGTTGACGGCGGAATTGATCTCGTGAAGGCCGACGGCCTGATCCTTGGCCGATGAGGCGATGGCGGTGACGACCCCATTGACCCCAGCGACCATCTCCATGATCCGTTGCAGCGCCGAACCGGTCTGACCGACCAGATCAACGCCTTGGCTGACCTGACGCGAGCTGGCTGAGATCAGGGCCTTAATTTCCTTCGCCGCTTCGGCCGACCGCTGGGCCAAGGCCCGCACTTCAGAGGCCACCACCGCAAAGCCGCGGCCCGCATCCCCAGCCCGCGCCGCCTCAACACCAGCATTGAGGGCCAGCAGGTTGGTTTGGAAGGCGATCTCGTCAATGACCCCGATGATCTGGCTGATCTGATTGGCCGACTTGGAAATTTCGCTCATCGCCTCGACGGCGCGGCTGACGATCAGGCCGCCCTCTTGCGCCTCCTTGGTGGCCTTGGTGACCACTTGGCTGGCTTCGGTCGAGCCATCGGCGGTGCGCCGGACGGTGTTGGTGATTTCATTCAGGGCGGCGGCAGTCTCTTCCAGACTGGCGGCCTGCTGCTCGGTGCGGCGCGACAGGTCGTCCGAGGCGCGGCTGATCTCGTCTGTGCCGGTCGACATGCTGCCGGAGGTATCGATGATCGACTGAACGGTCTGGCGCAGACGCTGGATCGCGCCGTTAAAGTCGGTACGCAGGCGCTCATATTCTGGCGCAAAGGGCTCGTTCAAGGTGACGGTGAGATCGCCATTGGACAGGCTCTCCAAACCGCCCGCAATGGCCTCAACCATCTGCTGCTGTTCGCGTTCAGCGACGAGGCGACGCTCTTCGTTCAGGCGGCGCTCCTCTTCGAGCATACGGCGCTGTTCAGCGGCCTCCACTTCACTGGCCCGGTCGGCAATGGCCTGCTTGAAGGTGTGCAGGGCACGGGTCAGGAGCCCGATCTCATCGGTGCGTGTCGTCGTCGGCACCGCCACCGTCAAGTCCCCTTTGGCCAAGCGATCGACGACCTTCGTCACCTCGGCAATCGGCTGAACCAGAACCCGGCGCGCCAGGATCATCAACAGCACGCAGGAGGACAGGCCAATAATCAGGATAACAACCATCAAGATTTCAGAGAACAGGGCCTGTTGGGCGGCCCGTTCAACATCTTTTTTTGCAAGTGCTTCGATCCGTTCAGAAACCTTGGCCATCGCCTCTTCAAGGACCAGGAACTTCTTCATGAACGGGCCCATGTCATTGGCCGCTGCCTCAGGCTGGGTATCGACCTTGGCGACAATGGCCTGAGCCGCCGCGATATAGTCCGCGAGGGGGGCCGCGACCTCGCTCAAGGTCGCGCGAATTTCGGGGTTTTTGACGAGCTTTTGATTGGCTTCAATGGCGCGATTGAAGTCGGACACGTGCTCGGCCAGATCTTTGCGGACATCGGCAATCTTGTTCACCGACCCGGGGGTCTGGGTCTGGAAGGCCAAGAGCACATCGCCGCGCAGGGCATCGTGGTCCATGTCTGCCTGCTGATGGGTCTGCAAGATTTTCGAGGACAGGGACGTCTCTCGAAGCTGCCCCGCCAGATCCACCGCGACCCAGATGCCCGCGCCAACGCTGGCGGCAAATAGGATCATCAGACCGATACAGGCGGCCATGACCGTCTGGTTGATCGAGGTGGTTTTCATCGCAGGCTTCCTTGGCGATTGATCGAGGATCGCAAGGGCAGCGGCCCGCAGATCACCCGATCGTTAGTTATCGCTATTAAAACCGAAATCAGGTTCCCAACAGCTTAACATGTAAGGAAATTCTGAGATTAAACGGCCCCATCTTAATGGAATTTGCACAAATTGCTTGCCGAGCGTAAGCTATTTGCTTACATTAAAATGATGATCAAATCGTTCCGCAGCAAACCCCTAGCCCAGCTTTGGGCAACGGGCACGACCGCGGGCATTGATAAGCAAAAACATAAACGAACGCTTTTAAGGCTGGAAACACTCGATCAGGCCGAACAGCCGGAAGATATGAATGTCCAAGGCTATGACTTTCATCCGCTTCGGGGGCAGTATCCCATAAGGTACAGTGTCCACGTTAACGGTCCATGGTGTGTAACCTTTGAGTTCGAAGGTAAAGATGCTTACCGCGTTGATTTTGAGCAATATCATTGAGGGCGACATGACCGAATTTTCTGCAAAGCGCGACACCTCACGTTGCCCACCCCACCCCGGCGCAATGCTCGCCGACGCCGCCGATATAAATGGGCTGACGAAGGTGGAACTCGCCGCACGCCTCTCCATCTCCCGGCAACATGTCTATGATTTGATGAATGGGCGCAAACCGGTATCGCCATCTGTCGCGGTAAAGCTGGGCGCGTTTTTTGGAAATGGTGGCGGCATTTGGCTGAGGATGCAAACCGCTCACGACCTGTGGATCGCCGAACGCGACACGGACATATCGACCATCAGAAAGCTGGAAGCCGCTTGATCCGAGAAGGCGAGGCTTGCTGATCCCGTTGCAATGGAGACTTGGACTTCTGCGGACATGCGCGGACAGAAGTTTGGTGCCCCCGGTCAGACTCGAACTGACACACCTTTCAGTA
>CAISGS010000559.1 GCA_903884915.1 uncultured Caulobacteraceae bacterium
CGGCAGGGGCCGCACCAAGGAGCCCAGACATCGACCAGAACGGCCCCGCCTTTTGTGTCTCGGCGGTGTTTGGATAGACCCGCGCCGGTGACCTCGAGCGGCGCACCCGAAAAGAGCGCCTCACGGCACTTGCCGCATTTGGCCATAGAGGGATCACGCTGATCCGGTAATCGATTGGTCGCACCGCAGGCCGGGCAAACATATTGGCGCGTCACAGCAGATATTCCTTGGCTTAGAGCGGTTCACCTTGAACCGGAATGATCCTTAGGCAACTCACATTCCGCCTGCCGGATTGACGGATCAAGGCATTATCCAGCATCGGCCTCCGACAGATGGACGCACCTGTTTTTCTCATGCCTCTGAAAACAATCATATTTTATCTCCAATCCATCGCGCTACCGCGCCTCTAACCCGTTGCGTTCAGGTTTAACTTTGTTCATTCTGGGTTGCATGTTACATAACCTGCCCCATCAGTACCGATATGACCAAGTCGTGCTACAGGGGCAAAAGGACAATTATGAAAGCAGCGAACGACTTCGGCCACCCCGCCGAACTGGCGCAATTGGAAGCCAGTGCCTATGCGGCGACACGCCTGATGAAACTCTTGGCCAACGAACAGCGCCTGATCTTGGTGTGCAAGCTAATCGAGGGCGAACGGTCCGTCGGTGATCTGGCCGCCTATACAGGATTGGGCCAATCGGCCGCCTCTCAGCATCTTGGAAAGCTCCGCGCTGAGGCTGTGGTCGCCACGCGCCGGGACGCCCAAACCATCTATTATCGTCTCGTCGATCCAGCCGCGATCCGCATCGTCAGCGCCCTTTGCGAAATCTATAAGGCCTAGCTTGGCCGAACAGGGACAGGGACAGGGGCCCGGACCGCACTCGGCCTGCCCCTGCCCCCTCAGCGAAGATCAGGACTGAAGCGGATATTGTCCTTTTCCAGCCCCATGGCGACGATATCGAGCCCGCCGACCTTGATCATCCATTCCAAGCGATGATCGCGATATTCGCGCTTGAACAGACCGTCCTCGACCATCTTGGCCACGGCACCCATGTCCGGGGCTGAGCTCTTCAGCAGGTTCATTACATCCTGCGTGGTTGCCTTGACGCTGGCGCGGTCATTGGCCCGTTCTAGCCAGTCGGCCAGCCTTGTCCCTGCGGGCACCTGATGGCCAAAGCCACGCGATCCATTGACATAGGGTACCACGGACAGGTCACCCCAACCGAATCTCTCCCCGTTGAACCATTGGCGATCTCCCAACTGGCGCTCTAGCCAGCTTAAATAGCCTTGGGTTTGAACAGCGGCCTTGGCCTCGATGGCTTCGGCCTGGGCACCGGTCGCACGCCGGAAGGATCGAAGCTCGCCGAGCCCCCAATTAATCGCCTCATAGTGGGTATCCATCACCTCTTCGAGCATCCGCACCCGCGCCCGCTCAGCGGCTGAGGCCGGAAGCAGGGCCGGGGTCGGCCAGCGGTCTTCGATATATTCGAGAATGATGGTGCTATCGAAGATCTGCACGTCACCGTCGATCAGGGTCGGCACCTCGCCGCGCGGGTTGGCCTGTATGAAGGCCCCCTCCGCACCGCCCGCACCGACGCCCTGAGGTAGGGTAGCCTCAAAGGCCACGCCCTTTTCGCGCAGGGCGATCTTCACCTTCTGGCCATAGGGCGAGAAGGGATGGTCATAGAGCTTGAGCATGGCCTTGATCCTTGAGTGTGAGGGCTTAGCGGCCGCCTTGGCCGTCATCGATCTTGATGAAGGTGCCGGTGACAAATTCCGACGCGGGCGAGACCAGATAGACCAGAGTGCTATCCATCTGAGCCGGATCACCGAGGCGCTGGCGGGGGAAGCCCTTGGTGATGTCACCCATGCGCGACAGCATGCCGTCCATCATTTCCGAGGCAAAGGCCCCGGGTGCAATGGCGTTGACGTTGATGTGGAACCGCGCCCACTCGAC
>CAISGS010000560.1 GCA_903884915.1 uncultured Caulobacteraceae bacterium
AAGGCCCTCACCCAACCCTCTCCCACAGGGAGAGGGCTTATCGGTTCTAGCCCTCGCCCCCTTGGGGGAGAGGGTTGGGTGAGGGGGTGCTCATCCACCGCCCCCCTCACATTCATCCTCATCCTGAGCCTGTCGAAGGACGAGGATGCCCCTATCTCTGAGGGCCGACCGGTCTCTGCTCCTAAACCATCTCGAACTTGATCGGCAGGGTCTTAGGCCCGTTGACGAAGGTGCTTTGGGTCAGCTTCATCTCGCCGTCCAAGCTGACCGACTTCAGGCGCGGGATCAGTTCTTCGAACAGGATGCGCATTTCCATCTTGGCCAGGTGCTGACCCAGGCACAGGTGCGCGCCATAGCCAAAGGCCAGGTGCTTATTGGGGTTGCGTTCCGGGGTGAAGGTGAAGGGAGCGTCGAACACCTCTTCATCGCGGTTGCCCGAGGCGTAGCACAGCATGATCCAGTCACCCTTGGCGATCTTTTGACCGGCAATTTCGGTGTCTTCGGTCGCTGAGCGCATGAAGTTCTTGACCGGCGTCGTCCAGCGGATGGCCTCGTCGACGAGGCCTGCGATCAGTTCTGGCTCGGCCTGAAGCTTGGCCAACATGGCCGGGTCCTGCGCCAAGGCCCAAAAGCCGCCAGCCGTAGAGGATGAGGTCGTATCGTGACCGGCTGTGGCGACGATGATGTAGTAGCCGGTGGCCTCGAAGGGCGAGATGGGCTCGCCGTCGATCATGGCATTGGCGATGATGGTCGCCAGATCTTCGCGTGGGTTGGCCCGGCGGTCAGCGCTGATGGCTTCGAAATAGCCGGTGAAGTCGGCGACGATGGCCTGCATCATCATGGCGAACTGCTCGGATGTCATGGCCGCGACGCTGCGGGCCGTGTCGGGGTCTTGGGCCCCGAACAGCTCTTGGGTCAGCATCAGCATGCGGCCCTCATCCTCTTCGGGGACGCCTAGGATGCTCATGATCACATGCAGCGGAAAGCCCATGGCCACGTCGCGCACAAAGTCACAGCGCCCGCCATTGGCCGCGCCGTGCGCCGCCATCCGGTCGACCGAGGCCTTGGCAATGGCGCGGATCTGGTCTTCCAGCTTGCGAATGTTTTGCGGCATGAACCAGCCCTGGGTCAGGGCGCGATATTTCGGATGGTCCGGGGCGTCCATCTGGACCAGCGAACGGATCAGGTGCGGACTGCCGCCGGTGATCTCCTTGGTCCGCTCTAGGCCCTCAATGGTGGTTAGGGTCGTAGGCAGGTCGCCGCTGTGGAACAGGTCATTCTGACGGCTGATCTCGAGGATGTCGGCATGTTTGGTCACCACCCAGAACGGCTCAAACCCGTCAATATGGGCGCGGCCCAGAGGGTTATTGGCGCGAAGCCAAGTGTAGGTGTCGTGCAGACGATCATCGGCATAGGCCGCAGGATCTACCAGATTGACGGCCAATTCCGGGGCGATAGCGAGGTCTTGGGTGCTCAACGGCTTGTCCTCCACAGGGCGCTGGTCCGAGCATGATGGCGCGGTTGCAGCGATCTTTGCGACCAGCAGGCACTAGCCTTGCGGGTCAGGTCAAACTCTATCTAAATGGCGATAAGGTAAAAGACAAAGATTTAGGCGAGAAACCCCCATGAAGAGGTGGATTCTATTTCGAAGTGCGAGTTTCTAGAATTTTTAGAAACTTAGCCCCTTTGGAGATTGCGCTATGGGATCGCGATATTCTCAGCTCAGCCTTAGTG
>CAISGS010000561.1 GCA_903884915.1 uncultured Caulobacteraceae bacterium
CAGCGCGGCGAGGTCGATATGGTCTTTTCCGTCGCCCATCAGCCCTTGCGCGCGGGGGCGGCGAGCGAGTTCCTGCGTAAGGATGGTCTGGCGCTGGTCATGCGGCGCGGCCATCCCCTGTCGCAAACGCCCTTTTCAATCGAGGACTATGGACGGTGTGAGCATGTCCTGGTCTCAATCCTTGATGATGGGGCTAGCGAGATTGACGCTATCCTTGCAACCTCGGGCGTTGAGCGCCGCATCGCCCTGACGACGCCGCACTTTATGGGCGCGCTCGCCGCCATTGCGGGCACAGACATGGTCATGACCCTGTCTCGGTCGGTCGCTGAACGCTATCGCCAGACCTTCGATCTGGTCCTGCGAGAGCCACCCTTTGGGAACCGGGCCTATGAACAGACCGTGGTCTGGTCCGCCGCACGCGGTTCTGATCCCCTCATGCAGTGGGTGCGCGGCCTGATGCGCGAGGAGGCGGCAGTGCAGGAGGCAGCGGAGACTGGCGGCGAGGTCCTTTTCCCGTGATCTGGCCCGGTCTTTTCGTGTACAAGGCCCGCCACAGAGGGGGCGTTTGGCCCCTCCCAATGGACCCCGCCCCTTGAGCAGCGCCCCCTATCCCTCGCATCGCCTATCGGTCGCGCCGATGATGGACTGGACAGACCGGCACTGCCGGGTGCTGCACCGGACCCTGTCGCGGCGGGTACTGCTCTATAGCGAGATGGTGACCACGGGCGCGGTGCTACATGGCGATCTGGAGCGGTTGCTGGGCTTTGATGGGGCCGAACATCCCGTCGCCCTTCAGCTTGGCGGCTCCGACCCGGCGGATCTGGCGGCCTCGGCCAAGATTGGGGCGGACTGGGGCTATGACGAGATTAATCTCAATGTCGGCTGTCCCTCTGACCGGGTTCAAAGCGGGCGCTTTGGGGCCTGCTTGATGCGCGAGCCGCAGTTAGTGGCCGACTGTATGGGCGCGATGGCTGAGGCTGTGAAGGTCCCGGTGACGGTCAAATGCCGCATCGGTGTCGATGAGCAAGACCCGACTGAGGCCCTATTCGCAATGGTCGAGGGCTGTGCGGCGGTTGGGGTCAAGACCTTCATCGTCCATGCGCGCAAGGCCTGGCTCAAGGGCCTGTCACCGAAGGAAAACCGGGATATACCGCCGCTCGACCATCCGTTGGTTTGGCGATTGAAGGCCGAGCGGCCCGACCTGACCATCATCATCAATGGCGGCATTGCCACGCTCGATGAGGCGCTCGGACATCTGGATCATGTCGACGGGGTGATGATGGGCCGCGCGGCCTATCATGACGCCGGACAGCTGGGTCAGGTCGATCGCCGCATTTTTGGCGAGGAGGTCGCCGATCTGGACGCGGCCGACGCGGTGCGGGCCTATCTGCCCTATGTTTCCGCCCAGTTAGAGACTGGCGTGCCGCTGGCCCACATGACCCGCCACATGCTTGGCCTGTTCCATGGCCGTATGGGCGCGCGCACTTGGCGACGGATCTTGACGGTTGAGGGGGCTAAGGCTGGAGCCGGTATTGAGGTAATTTGGGCGGCGTTGGAGGCGGTTGAGCAATCAAGTAAGGCCCTCACCCAACCCTCTCCCACAGGGAGAGGGCTTGTCCGCTCTAGCCCTTTCCCCCCTTGAGGGGGAGAGGGTTGGGAGAGGGGGGTGTTCATCCACGGACTTCTCCGTCGCGTTCCTCGCCAAAGCGACTGTCCAGCAGGCCACTTTCCGACTGAGTGAAAAGGTCTGGGTCCCCGCCTTCGCGGGGAAAACGGAAAATTGAAAAACCCCCTTCGGCCCTTCGGGCCACTTCCCCCAGAGGGGGAAGATTTACCGTCCCTAGATCTTCCCCCTCTGGGGGAAGTACCCGCGAAGCGGGGGTAGGGGGCCTTGCTCTGCCACCCATACAGATCAATCGGACTTAAGCGAGGCCGAGCTTTTCTGGGCTGATCTTGGACTTGCGGGAGGGCAGGTCGGCCATAATGGCGGTGCGAGCGTCCTCTTCCAATCGACCCCACCCGCCGATCTCCGATAGGGTGCGAAAGCAGCCGAGGCAAAGGCCGCTGCTGCCATCGACGATGCAGACCTTGACGCAGGGCGTGGTGATGGGGCGAGGCGGCTTGTTCATAGATCTGATCTTGCCCATTTGGTCTCTGCGATCAAGCCGTAACCGATTAGGCAGGCCCCACCTATAAGGCAGGTAGGGCGTAGGCGACCATGGCGCTGGCGCAAGGCTTGTCTGGCCCTTCGGTGTGAAGGTGCACCTCGGCGGTGGCGATCCGGCGTCCAAGCTTGAGCAAACGCACATCCGCCGTCAGCGGACCTGGCTTGGCAGGGCGCAGAAAGTGCATGGTCAGAGAGGTGGTGACGGCCATCGGTTGCTCGCCAATATGGGCCAAGACCATGGCATAGACGGCGGTGTCGGCCACACTCATCATGGTCGGGCCAGAAATGACGCCGCCGGGGCGCAAGGTGCGCTCATTATAGGGCAAGACCAGCCGCGCCCGACCCGGCACGACCTCGATGACCTCGGCAATGGCCGCGTCGGTGGTCAGGGGAAAGGCGCGCCGCAAGAAGGCGTTGAGCGCTTCGGCATCAAGTTTGAGAACATCGCTGGTCATCATGCTTTGTAGGCATGCCCCAAAGCCAGATCAAGGCGGTCTCTATGGGCCTCGCAACACTGACCCCTAGGCAGGGCGGCGGCGGGAGGCTATGGGCAAGGGATGAGCACCAGCCCTTTTGATGACATCGCCGCCCTGATGGCCGACCTTCCCGGCCCCAACCTTGACGCCCGCGACCGAGCGGCTGAGCGAGAGGGGCGACTGGTGAAACCGGTCGGTAGCCTTGGCCGACTGGAAGAGATTATCGACTGGCTGGCCGCTTGGCGCGGTGTGACGCCGCCTACCGTTATGCGGCCCGTGATTGCGCTCTATGCTGGAGCCCATGGCGTGGCAGCCCGAGGCGTTTCAGCCTTTCGCCCGTCCTTTAATCGCCAATCGCTTGAAATGATCGCCGCTGGCGGTGCCCCCATCAGCCAGATGGCGTCCTTCCATGGCGCAGGCCTAGAGGTCTTTGATCTGGCCGTGGATCGACCCGTCGCGGACACCGTCGAGAAGGCGGCGATGAGCGCGCGCGAATGTGCCGCGACCATGGCCTTTGGCATGGAGGCTCTGGCCAAACAGCCGGACCTGCTGATCTTGGGTGAGGTTGGGGCGGGCAATAGCACCGCCGCTGCCGCCATCGCCCACGCCCTCTATGGCGGCGAGGCGCAAGACTGGACCGGTCGGGGCGGCGGCATTGATGATGCCGCCTTGGCCCTGAAGGTTCAGACCGTGGTGGCCATTGTCGCCCGGGCTAAGGCTGAGGGGGCGGACAGCCCGCTCGAAATCTTGCGCCAAGTGGGCGGGCGGGAAATTGCGGCTGTGGCTGGGGCGATCCTGGCGGCGCGCGTGCAAAAGGTGCCGGTCTTGCTCGATGGCTATGGTGTCGGCGCGGCGGCAGCGGTTTTGCATGCCATGGACCCGACGGCGCTGGATCACTGTATGGCTGGCCATGTCAGCGCCGAACCGGGCCATCGTCTGTTGCTCGCAAAGATTGGCAAGGTCCCTCTGTTGGATTTGGGTCTATCGCAAGGGGCCGGGACGGGGGCTGCGGCAGCGCTGGGTCTGGTGAAGCTGGCCTGTGAGGTTCACGCGGGCTGCGCGACGCAGGATTAGGGGGCGTGGTGCCACTTCCTCGTGCTTCGACAGGCTCAGCATGAGGAAGACTTTTATGTCAGCGTCATCTCATTCATCCTCATCCTGAGCCCGTCGAAGGACGAGGATGTTCCACGAACGATCCGGCGGTGTTTAAGGATCTGGGTCCCCGCCTTCGCGGGGAAAGCGGAAGAAAGAAACAAACAAGGCCCTCACCCAACCCTCTCCCTCAGGGAGAGGGCTAGAACCGATAAGCCCTCGCCCCCTTGGGGGAGAGGGTTGGGTGAGGGGGTCATCCACGAACCCCCACCGCGTTGGCCAAAAAGCGTGGGTTAGG
>CAISGS010000562.1 GCA_903884915.1 uncultured Caulobacteraceae bacterium
CGGGGATGGGGGTGCAGCAGTTGGGGATTGCCTACCACTCGTTGGTCTGTTGCGGATAATCGGCGGGGACGGTGGATGGGATACCCCCCATCCCTAACCCTTCCCCCTCAAGGGGGGAAGGGAACTGGCGTTGATCCGTCGCCCTCTTCCCCCTTCTCCCTTAAGGGGGAAGGGCCGGGGATGGGGGTGCAGCAGTTGGGGATTGCCTACCACTCGTTGGTCTGTTGCGGATAATCGGCGGGGACGGTGGATGTGACACCCCCCCCCATCCCTAACCCTTCCCCCTCAAGGGGAGAAGGGAACGGACGCTAAACCAACCGTGCCTGATCCATGAGGGCGGGACCCTCCATGGCCGGATCAGAGAAGCTGTCCTTGCCGGTTTCGATCCGTCCGGCGAGACGGCGATGATAGCCGGGGGCCTTGGGGTTGGTGACCGACAGATCGTACCAGCCTGCGCTGGACCGCAGCGTCCATTGGGTCTTGGCCGTTCCACCGGCTGGAACCGATAGATTGACCGGCTTGAGGCCATATTCGTTGCCCGTTATGGCAAAGCTCAGCGCCGCCGTGCCGGGATTACTGATCGTCACGGTTAGGATAGGGCCCTTAGCCTCAGCATGGGTCGAGACGGTCGCGTCGCTTGCCGACGCGGTACCCACATAGTGACGATGGAAGCCATTGGGGCCAAGTACCCAAAGATCATGGGCTCCTGCGGGCCACTGATCGGCCAGGCTCTTACCCGCCTCAACCGTATAGCGTCGGGGTGGCAGGTCGAGCCGCAGACGGTCATAGACATGGAACACGGCCGCTGCCTTGCCGATATTGTCAAAGCTCAGATGCAGAGCACCATCCTCGACGCTGTCCTTGACCTCAAGGGCGTAGGGCAGGGCGCGCGATGGGCGAAGGCCCGCGGCCTGCACCGGCGCGGTTGGGCTGGCAGGGGTCTTGGGCAGGGCCCAGGCGAGCAGGGCCTTAGCCTTGGCCGCGTCGGTGCCGGTCTCAGGCAGCTTGCTGGCAAAGGCCGCATCGTTCGGAGACTTGAAGTTAAAGGCCGTGGTTAGGTCACCGCAAACTGCGCGGCGCCATGGCGAGATGTTGGGTTCCATCACCCCGAACCGTTCTTCGAGGAAGCGGATCACAGAGGTGTGGTCAAAGACCTGCGAATTGACCCAGCCGCCACGGCTCCAAGGCGAGATGATGAACATGGGCACGCGTGGGCCGAGGCCATAGGGCCGTCCCATCAGGTGGTCGCGCTCATATTTGGCTTCAGTCGGATTGCGGACCAGATGATATTCGCTGGCCGTATCAACCGTTGAAGCACCGAGCAAAGCCTCAGGATTAGCAGGATCGCGCGACGGCGGTGCAGGCGGCGGCACATGGTCGAAGAAGCCGTCATTTTCGTCATACATGAGCAGCAAGACGGTCTTGGCCCAGACCTTTGGATCGGCGGTCAGGGCATTGATGACCCGCGCCGTATAGTCTGCGCCTTGAGCCGGGCTGGAGGGGCCAGGATGTTCGGAATCCTTAGCCGGGGCGATGATGTAGGACACCTTGGGCAGCTTGCCGTTCAGCACATCTGCAGCCAGCCCATCGAGGGTCCGCGTGCTCATGGCCAACGCTTTCAAGACCGGATCAGAGCCCGGCGCGTCGGCATGGGCTTCGCGGAAGGCCTTGAACCCTGACAGAGGATTGTCGGTGAAGTTGTCGTCCATGTCCTGATAGAGCCGCCAGCTAATGCCCGCCGCCTGAAGGCGCTGAACATAGGCGGTCCAGTGGTAGGACTCCGGCGCGCCGCCCTTCTCGACCAGATCATCATGCGAGTTGGAGATCGAAGGGCCGCCATGCGTGCCAAGACCGTCATTGGTCCCGGTCCAGAGGAACAGGCGGTTGGTGTTTGTGCCCGTCTGGACCGAGCAATGATAGGCATCGCAGACCGTGAAGGCATCCGCGAGCGCATATTGGAAGGGAATGTCGGTGCGCCGATAGTGGCCCATGGCGTGGGCCTGTTTGAACTCGGGCCAGCGGTTCATGCGCCCTTCGTTCCAGGCCTCTTGCGCGTCGACCCAGTTATGGGGTGTGCCCGCCACGCGCATCAGTTTGAAGCTGTCGGTCGTATCCAGCACGAAGGGCGAGATCAGGGGCGGGGTCGACTTGGCCTTATCGTCGCGTTGGGTCCAGTTGGTCTTGCCGGTGACGCCGGGCGCATCTGGGACGGGGATCGGGAAGCGGTCGGCAAAGCCGCGCACGCCGTTCATCTCACCGAAATAGTGATCGAAGGACCGGTTCTCTTGCATGAAGATCACGACATGCTCGACATCGGCTAAGGTGCCGGTGCGCACATTGGCGTCGATGGTCATGGCCTTGGCGATAGAGGGCGGAAGCGCCATCCCTGCTGTGGCAGAGAGCAGAAGGCTGCGGCGATCAATCTGCGTCATGGTCGGCTCCGTTTCAGTCCCGTAGGACCTTCGTTCTTAACCTTAGCCTATGGCAGATAGATGACAAACTAAGGGCGGCAACCCTGTCGAGTGCCGCCCCCGTTCAGTCTTTGAATTAGGCGCCCAGCATGGCTTCAAGGCGACCGCGAATGATCTGGGTGGATTCCAGCATGATCCGGTCCATCAGGTCTTGGCAGGTTGGGATATCGTGGATCAGGCCCGCGACCATGCCGCAGGACCAGGCACCCAGTTCCATCTCGCCATTGAGCATGATGCGCGGATAGATCCCGGCAACCTCTTCGGCGATATCGGCAAAGGTGATGGCCGAACCGAGGGCCTTTTCCTTAGCCAGCAGCTTTTCCACGCCCGCATTGGTCAGGACGCGTTCGGTGTTGCGCAGGGGACGCATGACCAGACGGGTGTCCAGTTCCGAGGCATTGAGGATGGCTTGCTTGACGTTCTCGTGGACGGGGGCTTCCTGGGTGGCGATGAAGCGGGTGCCCATATTCATGCCGTCTGCGCCCATGGCCAGAGCGGCCACCAGCGAGCGGGCATCGGCCATACCGCCAGAAGCCAAGAAGGGAATCTTCAGCTCGTCTGCAGCGCGGGGCAGCAGGATCATGTTCGGCACATCATCTTCGCCGGGGTGACCGCCGCACTCAAAGCCGTCGACGCTGACCGCGTCGCAGCCGATGGCCTCGGCCTTCAGGGCGTGGCGAACGGCGGTGCATTTGTGAATGACCTTGATACCGGCCTCTTTCAGACCTGGCAGCCACTTGGCGGGATTGTTGCCCGCCGTCTCGACGACCTTGATGCCGCCGTCGATGATCGACTTGATATAGCCGGGATAGTCGGGCTGGTTGACTGAGGGCAGGAAGGTCAGGTTCACGGCCAGCGGCTTGTCGGTCATCGCCTTGGCCTTGGCAATTTCCTTGGCCAGAGCCTCAGGCGTCGGCTGGGTCAGGGCGGTGATGGTGCCGATGCCGCCTGCGTTGGACACGGCGGCAGCCAGTTCTGCAAAGCCGAC
>CAISGS010000563.1 GCA_903884915.1 uncultured Caulobacteraceae bacterium
CGGCTTGGGTATCAGGCTCTATGTCGGTTACAGCGATCATGGTCGTCCACGCTTGGCCAATGGGTCGCACGCCCATCGGCGCGTGAGTTTGAGCTTAGATATGAGCTACGACATAAGCGGACGTAGTTCGTTCAATCGGTTGGGGCCCATTGGCCCTATTTTCAGATTTGATACCGGCGCTCACCTAATTGCGCTCAAACCGATGGCCTGAGTGCTGAGGAGGACAGATCCGGCTTCTACAAAAAGTTGAATTGTGATCTATTCAATTTTTGAATTAGGGGCCGCAGGTGAAAAAGTTGTTTGTGACGTCCAGCGTCATGCTGGCGATGTTGTCCGGCTGCGCCTCCTCTGTGCACGTGGCCGTTGATCCTGGAAGCATCGCGAACCAGGAAAAATTCAATCAAGATTTGAAGCTTTGCACCGACGTCGCCAAGACCTATGACCTTTCTCAAGACACTGGTATTAACGCGGTAGCAGGCGCGGCCGTTGGCGGGGTGGCTGTAGCCGGTATTGCTACAGCAGTTGCCGGAGCCATTTTCCTTCCGGCAATCCCCTTCATTATTGCAGGGACTGTGGCTGGGGGCGGCGTGATGGGCGGTGCCACCAAGGCCAAAGAAACCAAGGCACGCGAGGGTATATTGGCGCAATGCCTTCAGTCCCGCGGTTACAAAGCTTTCGGTTCTGCGGGAATCTAAAGGGTCGATCATTCACCGGCCAGATGTTTGCATGGCCTGTCTGTAGGTTAGACTTTCGGACCTTCAGCAGGCCCTATTGGTTCTCTAGCCGCAAAAGTTTCCAAAGATGCTGAGGAACAGGACTCCTTAGGGTCCAGGTGACGGTGATGGGGAGATCGCCCTGCCAGTCCTGAAAATCCACCTCGCCGCAATAGAAGAAGGGTGCGGCTGCTGCCCCCCGCTTTTTGGTGGCTCTCACAAAGAGGTGGATGGCATATCCGGTCATGGATTGATTAATTATGCGCCCATGAGCTGAGGCCTGAGCTGTCCGTTTTTGGCTTTGCCAGCGGAAATGTTGCGGATCTAAGAAGCCATCATCATAACGGTGATCCGTCATCAGGTCTTTCTTCTCTAGGGTAGCGAGCAAGAAGACGTCGCGGCCCATCACGAGAAAGCCTTGGTTCCAGCGCGCTGTGGAAAATTGGTGCCCAAAGAGCGGCGCAATGTCCTCACGCATATAGTCTTGCCAAAGCTCGATGTGAGCATGGTCAAAGGGCTGCGCAGTTCGTTCGGCTAAACCCGAAAGTTCAGGCTCTTGGGTCTCATCTTCGGTCGCAGATCGAGAGAGATATTCCGCCAAACGCCACTGGACGACATCTTCGGTCATAGCGCGTAGGACTGGCTCATCCTCTTGGCGTACAGAAAATGCTGTGCGGAAACCAGCATCTGACGCTGAGAAAAATCCGCCCTTGCCGCCGACCCAGGCATCGATCGGGTGTTTCTTTAAAAGCGTTCTTAGTGCTGGAAGATTGTCGACATCGACGCTGACATCACGCCGCAGTGCCGGGTTGCGCTTTGCGGCGCGGCTGAACCCATCGACCAGCCGATCCATAGCAATCTCTCCAGGAAAGGCCTCAGCCTGAAGCATGACCTGCAGAACCAACATCTTATAGCTTTTGGTCATTGAGGACTTAGCGACCTCATCCAGAAAGACGTTGTGACGGGTCAAGACGGCAAGCTCCTGTGCGGTGAGGTCCCCTTGGTCGCGAACAAATTCGAACCAAGATCCGTGTCCGGTTGTGCGCGGCGCAAATCCGGCATGGAAGGCTTCTAGAGCTGTCGGGCGGTGACCGCGGCGCTGCCTAAAATCCACATACCAAGCCTCGATGGCATCGCCCTGGCTTGCTGGCCGCAGCAGGCTTTTCATCATATCGATAGCACGTAGCTCGTAGGTGATATCGCAGCCAGGTGGCAATTCGAGGCGGCCCGATGCCAGCTGATCGAGCTTCAGCGCTAGGGCGCGGTCGCCGCCCTGGCAATCTAGTAAGGCCTTGGCCTTGGTCAGGAAGATCCGGTGATTACCGATATAGTCGATGACGTTCAGGCGGGCCTTGCCGTCGGCCTTACGAAGGCCGCGGCCAAACTGCTGCATCCAGATGGTCGTCGATTCCGTCGGCCTTAACATCAAGACAGTGTCGATATTGGGTATGTCGACGCCCTCGTTGAACATGTCCACAGCGAAGACGATGTCGAGATCGCCGCTTTGCAACTGCTCAAGAGAACTGGAGCGCGGGGCCGATCCAGCCCCCGAATGGACGGCAACGGCGCGAAGGCCCTGGCGACTGAAATAGTCAGCCATGAAGTCAGCATGGCGCTGCGAACTACAAAATCCGATGGTTCGTGTTCCGCCATGCAGCGCCATTTGCTCGAAGGCATTTTGCGCCCTTGCCGTCGTGGCCAAGGCATTGGTCAGTTCGGTCTCATCAAAGCCGGTGCTGCGCCAAGGAATGTTGGAATAGTCGACCTCATCTGGGACGCCGAAATAATGGAAGGGCGACAGTTGGCCACCTTCGATGCCTTTGAAGACCCCGCACTCGAAAACTAGGTTCTCTTCACAAAGGCCGAGCAGGTCTGCGCCGTCCATCCGGTCTGGCGTGGCCGTCAAACCCAACAGGAACTTGGGCGTAAAATGAGCAATGAGGTTGCGGTAGGTTCGAGCCGCAGCGTGGTGAAACTCATCGACCACAATGTAGTCAAAGGCGTCCGCTGGGAACTGGCGAAGATGCGCGACCTTGCCAAGGGTTTGGATCGAAGCGAAGAGCACGTCGGCTGTTAGGTCCTTTTCCTGGCCCGTATAGCGTCCAAGCCGGCTCTTGGGACGGCAGCGCCGAAACGTCTCAATGGCCTGGTTGAGGATTTCTTCGCGGTGGGCCACGAACAGCACGCGCTGGAACTGGGTTCGGTCACTATCAAAGGCGCTTAGCCAGGTCTTGCCAAGGCCTGTCGCCAAGACCACTAGCCCTGCGCCGTAACCCTCTAGCCGCGTTTCTTCGAGGGCGGCGAGCGCACGCTTTTGGATCTCATGGGGCTCGGGTTTAGCCAGTTCCGGTTCTTCGGTGACTTCCGCAGCTTGGAATGCGGGACGCGCTAGCCTTGCCCGTCTTCGCTCATATCCATCAATCCATTCATGGGTCAGGGGCTTAACATCTGGTCTTTTGATCAGCTGCTCAAATCCGCCCAGAACGTCGGCCCAGCCGCCCTTTTGATTGGAGGTATAGGTTCTATAGTTCCACTCCACGCCGGTGCGAAGGGCGGTTTCCGATAGGTTGGAACTGCCAACCAGAGCAACGCCGGAGCCATCGTCCATGTGGAAGATCCACGACTTGGGATGAAAGGCCGTCGTGCCCGCTTCAAACACAAAGAGCGAGGTCTTGCCTTCAAGATCGAGCAGCCGTCTCAGAGCATCTGGATCAGTCACATCAAGATAGTCGCCCGTCACAAGCCGAAGGGAGCCTTGTCTGTCCAGAAGGTCCTGGAGGTGAGGACGCAGCAATCTAATGCCGCTTTCCATGATGAAGGAGACCGCGACATCAACTTGGCTCGCCTGGTCGATCTGCGGCAGTAGGTGTCGCAGCAGAGCATCCTCCCCGCCCTCAATGAGCGCGCGAGTATGGGGTGTGAAAAGCGGCGCTTCGGCGGCGGTAGATTCAATGGCTGCGGAGGTCGAGGCGAGGTAGTTTCCCTTCGAGGGAATGACATGGCGCACCCCGCCGCGAGGGTCAGCCATATCAC
>CAISGS010000564.1 GCA_903884915.1 uncultured Caulobacteraceae bacterium
CTCGAAGAGCAACGCCGTTTTGCTCAAGGCATAATTGAAGCCTTGGATTCCCGCATTGGGATCATTGATGAGCGGGGCGACTTCATCCATACCAACCGCGTCTGGCGCGATCGCATCGAGGCCATTGAGAAGCGCACAAACACACGCCTCGGCAACCATCTGTCAGAACATACGAGGCGGATTCCAGGTCGAAAGGGCCAATTGGTCGAGCGGCAATTGGCGGCCATGCTTGTGGGGCAGGTCGACAGTTTTTCGACGCTCTACAGGGCCAATGTGGCGGGCCTGAGCCAGTGGTTCAGTCTTCGTGCCTACACCTTGAAAGATGCCGGTCAGGCCAAGGTGCTGATCATTCAAGATAATGTCACCGAGATCAAAGCCTCCGAGGCTAAGCTCAGGCAGACCAATCGCGTGCTTCGTCGCGCCCGGTTGGAGGCGGAGATGGCCAATCGCGCCAAGTCGCGGTTCTTGGCCACCATGGGCCACGAAATTCGGACCCCGCTCAATGGCATTGTGGCAATTGCAGACGTGCTGTCGCGCTCCAAGCTGGGCAAGTCAGATCGGGACCTGATCGACACCATTTCATCTTCTGCTGATACCCTGTCAGGCCTGTTGGTCGACATGCTCGACGTGGCGCGGATCGAAGCGGGGCGTGTGAGCCTAGAGCGGGCACCCTTCCATTTGGGTGATGCCCTTAGATCCGTCATTGCCCTCAGCAACATCATTGCGAGCGAAAAGAACCTCACCTTGAACAGTCACCTCGACCCAGCGATTGAGGTCTGGGTTATGGGCGATCTGACCCGCTTCAAGCAGGTCGCAACCAACCTGATCGCCAATGCCGTGAAGTTTACGGACGAGGGTAACGTCACGGTTACGGCGAACCGTAATGAGGCCGGTGCCTGTGAGATTTCGGTTTCAGATACGGGCATTGGCTTTGACCCCACCCAAATCGATCGGCTGTTTAACCCCTTTGAACAGGCTGACGACACTGTAACGCGCCGGTTCGGCGGTACGGGATTGGGCTTGGCCATCGTCAAGCAACTGATCCTCATGATGGGCGGCAAGATCGACTGTACCAGTGTGCCGGATAGGGGTTCCGAGTTCCATATTCTGTTGCCCCTTACCGTTACCGAAGCGCCGCCCGAGCAGATCGAACCCAGTCTTGAGGACTATATGGAGTCCGCACCCCTGGTCATTTTGGTGGTTGACGACCATCCGGTGAACCGCAAGGTGGTCGGCTTGATCCTCAATCAATTGAATATCCAGCTGGTTATGGCCAAGAACGGCGAAGAGGCTGTGCAAGCCTTCTACAAGCAGCCCTTTGATGCGGTTTTGATGGATATGCAGATGCCGGTGATGGACGGCTTGCAGGCAACCCGCGCCATTCGTGACATTGAGGAAAAGGCCGGGCAGGAACGCACGCCGGTCATCATGTTTAGTGCCAATGCCCTCACCGAGCACATCGAACAGAGCCGCGCCTGCGGGGCGGATATGCACTTGGCGAAGCCCATCACGGCCAAGGGACTTCTGGGCGCTCTGGCCAGCGTTCTCAATAAAGAGCCGACCCTTACCACCCCGCCCCTGATTTCGGCCTGACAAGCGCGGCGAACCGTTTAACATCCCCTCTGGAACGCCCAACCGTGGCGTAAATCGATCCAGGAGTGCGCTATGAAGGCCGCCGTCTATTACGAAAATGGTTCACCCGACGTCTTGAAATATGAGGATGTGCCCGATCCGGTCTGCCATCCCAAGGGCGTGGTCATTCGGGTCTTGGCGGTCAGTATTGAAGGCGGCGACACGCTCAATCGCTGGCGCGGTCCGCTCGTCACCCATCCCCATATTGTCGGCTATCAGGCCTCGGGCGAGATCGTGGCTATCGGCTCGGAGGTTCACCATCTCAAACTCGGTCAGATCGTCGCCACCTGCGACGGCTTTGGCAGCCATGCCGAACTGCGCCCTGTTCCCGGCCGCAATTGCTGGCCGGTGCCAGAGGGCTTTGATCCGCGCTTGGCGGCGGTCATTCCCGTGGCCTTCGGCACCGCACATGACTGCCTGTTCGAGTTCGGACGTCTGAAGGCGGGCGAGACGGTTCTGGTTCAAGCCGGCGCCAGCGGCGTTGGCCTTGCCGCCATCCAGCTGGCCAAGCGGGCGGGTGCGACGGTTCTTGCCACCGCCTCGAGCGACGAGCGATTGGAGCGGCTAAAGGCTTACGGTCTCGATCACGGCATCAACTATTCGGCTCAGTCCGTGCCGGAAGCGGTGATGAAATTTACCGACAAGAAGGGCGTCAATCTGGTGGTCGACAGTGTCGGCGGCCCCACCTTGCAAGGCTCCATCCAATCACTGGCCTATCGCGGCCGGGTGTCGATGGTCGGTCAGGCGGGTCGTGAGCCGATGGTGGTCGATGTCGGCAGCCTGATGGGTGGTAATCGCTCGCTCAGCGGTGTGTTCCTCGGCGCGGAGATCATGACCGACCGAGCCCACGACATGATCCAAGGCCTGATCGATGATGCGGCCAAGGGTGCGTTCCAAGTGGTCATCGACCGGGAGTTCAAACTTTCCGACGCCGCAGCTGCCCACGCCTATATTGAGAGCCGCCAAGCTGTGGGTCGGGTTCTGCTTATTCCTTGAGGGTGGGGACTGCATCCCCCTCACCCAACCCTCTCCCCCAAGGGGGCGAGGGC
>CAISGS010000565.1 GCA_903884915.1 uncultured Caulobacteraceae bacterium
AGGTGAGGACGTACAGATGGATTTCGAATTTTCGGCTGAACAACAGCAACTGAAGGAACAGGCGCGCCGTTATCTGGCGGACAAGTGCCCGACCACGGCCGTGCGCGCCATTTTGGAAGGCTCTGAACCCTTCGACCGCGCCCTTTGGCAGGGTCTGGGCGAGATGGGCTTTTTGGGTGCAGCCATCCCCGAGGAATATGGCGGGCTCGGCCTCGGCTATTTAGAGCTTTGCGTCATTGCCGAAGAGCTGGGCCGCGCCCTAGCACCGGTGCCGGTTTCTTCCTCGATCTTCCTGGTCGCTGAAATCCTCAAGGCGGCGGGCAGCGAAGAGCAAAAGCAAAGATGGTTGCCCAGGCTCGCTTCGGGCGAAGTGATCGGAACCTTGGCCTCGGTTGAGGCAACCGGGTCTGTGCGGCCTTCGAATGTCGCGCTGTCGGCAAAGGCCGGAACCCTGACCGGGGCAAAGTCGCCGGTACTGGACGGCGACATTGCTGACATTGCCATCGTCTTGGCCCGCCATGCGCCTGGTAAGGATGCTCAAGGCCTGTCGCTCTATCTGGTCGATCTGAACCAGTCTGGCATTGAGCGCACCGTGCTGGACACGATCGATCCTACGCGTAGCCAAGCCAAGATCGCCTTTAATGGCGCAGCGGCCGAACTGGTCGGTGCCGCGGGCGATGGCTGGCGTCTTTACGAAGAAGCGCTCGACCGCGCCGCCATCCTTACCGGTTTTGAACAGATCGGCGGGGCCGATAAGGCGCTGGAGATGGGCCGCGACTATGCCCTGCAGCGCTTTGCCTTTGGCCGCGCCATCGGCTCGTTCCAAGCGATCAAGCACATGCTGGCCGACATGTATGTCTCGGCGACCCTGGCCCGCTCAAACGGCTATTTCGGGGCCTATGCCCTGTCGACCGGCTCCGCAGACCTTGCTGAAGCGGCCGCGACCATGCGGGTCAGTTCGACCAAGGCCTTCCAGCACTGCGCCAAGAACAATATCCAGGTTCACGGCGGCATGGGCTTTACCTGGGCCATGGACTGCCACCTTTTCTATCGCCGCTCCAACCTCTTGGCCGTCAGCCTCGGCGGCCTGAATGAATGGGAAGACAAACTGATCGACCGGCTGCGCGCCAAGAACGCTGCCTAAGCCAGATCGCCATTTAAGGGACCTTAAGCCATGAATTTCGACGATACGCCCCACGAAGCCGCCTTCCGCGCCGAAGCCCGCGCCTGGATCGACGCCAACGCCCCCAAGCACCTGCTGCCCCACCTTGAAAAGGCTGGGTTCGGCGGGATCGAGCTGGGCGGTCTTGACCCCATGAAGGAGGCCAAGGCTTGGCAGAAGAAGAAATATGACGCCGGATGGGCCTGCCTGCACTGGCCTAAGGAATATGGTGGGCGGGGGTCTAGCCCCATCGAGCGCGTGATCTGGAACCAGGAAGAGGGCCCTTACGGCGCCCTGTCCGGCTCGTTCATCATTGGTCACGGTATGTGCGGCCCAACCGTCATGGACTGGGGTCCAGAAGAGGCTAAGCGCGAGCTCTTGCCGCGTTTGGCGGCGGGTGAAGATATCTGGTGCCAACTGTTCTCCGAACCGGCTGGCGGCTCCGATCTGGCCGGTCTGCGCACCAAGGCTGAGCGCGATGGCGATGACTGGGTCATCAATGGCCAGAAGATCTGGACCAGCGGCGCGCACTATTCGCAGTGGGGCATCCTGATCACCCGCACCGACCCTGACGTGCCCAAGCACAAGGGTCTGACCATGTTCTTCCTGCGCATGGACACACCCGGCGTGCGCATCGTGCCGATCAAGCAGGCCTACGGTCAGTCGGGCTTTAACGAGGTCTATTTCGACAATGTCCGCCTGCCCGACAGCCAGCGCCTCGGCGGCGTGGGCGAGGGCTGGAAGGTCTCGCTGA
>CAISGS010000566.1 GCA_903884915.1 uncultured Caulobacteraceae bacterium
GCCCTCGCCCCCTTGGGGGAGAGGGTTGGGTGAGGGGGATCGCCCTATGCACGCTCTTATTTATTTGCCGCGAAACCGGGGTGCGGGATTCTAGCGTTCCAGAACCAGATCGCTGGTCGGTTTGGAGCAGCAGATCAGGATCATGCCCTGATCGATCTCGCGTTGGCGTATGCCGCCTGCGGGGGTCATGTCGACCGTGCCAGAGACCAGCTTGCACTTGCAGGTGCCGCACATGCCCTTGGTGCAGGAGGATGGCAGGCGCATTCCCTCGGCCTTGGCGGCAGCGAGGATGAAGCGGTCGGGTGCGACCTCGATGGTCCGGCGCGAGAGCTTGAACTCGACCTTGAAGCCGTGGCTGGACGTTGCCGCCTCTGGCTCGGTCTGATCCGCGCTCAGCTCGGCAAAATCGAAACTTTCGAAGTGGTAGCGGGCCATGTCATAGCCGCTGGCTTCGAGCATCGTCTCGACCGCCGCCATATAGGGGGCGGGGCCGCAAATATAGACCTCGCGCTCGCGAAAATCTTGGACGATGGCTTCGAGCTTGGCCAGATCAATGCGGCCGCGAGGACCGGTCCAGACCTCGCCGTCACTATCAGCCTCGCAGATCGCCGTGACCGTCAAGCCCGGCGCGGTCTTGGCCATCAGGGCCAACTCGTCGCGAAAGATCAGGTCGGCGGGCGAGCGGGCGCTATGAACGAAGGCGATGTCGGCGCCGCTTGCCAGATCATGATGGCTGCAGGTCATGGACATTAGGGGGGTAATGCCGCTGCCGGCCGACAGGAATAGATATTTGCCGCCCGACTGAGGCGAACAGAAAAAGTCACCCATCGGCCCCAAGGCCTTGAGCGCAATGCCCGGCGCGAGGTTCGCGTGCAGCCAAGACGAAACCGGGCCATCGCCAATGCGCTTGACCGTGATCGACACCCGATCTGGCCGCGTGGGGGACGACGATAGGGTGTAGCAGCGATGGATCTCTTCGCCGCCGATGGTTATCGAGAAGGTCATGAATTGACCGGGCTGATAGGCAAAACGGCGCGGCTCAACCGCCTGGAAGATGAAGGTCTTAACGTCGTGTGTCTCGGACCGCACGGCGCAGCAGACAAGGGTTTCGTCCTCGTCAGGGTTCCAAAGCGGCGCAGGCGCGCGGGTCGTCAGGGTCATGCAAGGGTCTCAAGATGGGTCGATAGGCGGCCCATGTACCACTGACAGAACTTTTCGACCAAGCCTTCGGTATAGGGCGAGTAGGGGCCGGGCTCATAGGCTGGGCTGACCAGACCCGATTGAGTGACCTCGACCAGATGGGCGTCTTGCTTGTTGGTCGCGATCCAGACCTCGGTCAGGGTGGTCTTGTCGTAATCGACACCCTCGACCGCATCCTTATGGACCAGCCAGCGGGTCCGTAACATCGTCTCGGTTGGACTGACCGGGATCACCGAGAAGGTGACAATATGGTCGCTCATGAAATGGTGCCAGCTATTGGGCTGGGTCCAGAAGGACAGGCCGCCTAGGGCCGGATCAGTGATATTGCCGAGCAGCTTCTTACAGGCGACCTTAGTATCCATGGTCTGGCTCTGACCGGACTGGTCGATGGGCAGGCGCTCGGTACGAAACCCCGTGATCCGGTCAGCCAGATGGTCGATTTCGCGAGACGGCAGGCCGGAGGCTTCCCAACGATTATGGGCGTCCTTGACCAAGTCTCCATAGCGCTTGGCCTGCTCTAGCTCTTCCTCATCCAAGGTCTTAGGAGAGAAGCCAAAGCCATAAGCGAACAGGGGGATGGTCAGTTCAGGATGGTTGGCCCCGCAGTGATAGCACTCGCGGTTATTTTCCATCGTCACCTTCCAGTTGCCATGCTCGATCAGGTCAACGGAATGGGCGATCTTGGTGTTGGGGATGTCGTGCTGGACCAGATAGGGGGTCATGGCGGCGGCCATGTCCTCAATATCGGTGGGGGCCTCTTCAGCTAGACAGATGAACAGAAGGCCGGCAACCGAGCGCAGGTGAACGGGCTTTAGGCCCCGGCAGCTCTTGTCAAAATCCTCGCCCATATGGTCGGCAAAGATCAGGTCGCCTTCGAGCGAATAGGTCCAAGCGTGATAGCGACAGACCAGATTTCCGACCTGCTCATGCGGTCCATCGACCAGCCGCGCGCCCCGGTGACGGCAGACATTGTGGAAGGCGCGGATCTGAAGGTCATCATCGCGCACAATCAGGACCGAGGTCTTGCCAATATCGACCACGAACACATCGCCCGGCTCTGGCACGTCCGGCTCGACGCCGACATAGATCCAGTGACGGCCGAAGATCAGATCCATATCGGTCTCGAATATATCGGGACGGGTATAGAGATCGGCTTCCAGACTGTGGCCAGCCTTACGGCGGGCGACCAACTGGGCGAGGGAGGCTTGTTTGTTGGCCTCAGACATGGATTCGCGCCTTTGGATGCTGGAAGTTCAATGCGGGACCTTAGCCCAGCGCTTGAGACAATCACTTTTCTATAAGCGACGCGGGGAAATAAGAAAGACGACATCCTGCGGCATGGCGATGCCTTGCCTGTTTCCTTGATTAAATGCGACAGCCATGTCGTTATTCTTCAAGTGCGCCGCCGCCTGTATGATGGTCCTTTCTGGGGCCAAAGCCCATGGTCGCAGCTTCAATTGACGGGCAAAGTTCATGCAGAAGTTTTCAGCCTTCGAGCTCTTCAAGCAAGGCCTCAATGGCCAGGCTGGGTGGAAGCCCCAATGGCGCTCGCCTGAGCCCAAGGCGGCCTATGATGCGGTCATTATTGGCGGCGGTGGTCATGGCCTCGGTGCGGCGTACTATCTGGCTAAGCAACATGGCATGCGCAACATTGCCGTGCTGGAAAAGGGCTGGCTGGGCGGCGGCAATACGGGCCGTAACACCACCATCATCCGTTCCAACTATCTGTTTGATGAGAGCGCGGGTCTTTACGACCATTCGGTCAAGCTGTGGGAAGGCCTGTCGCAAGAGCTGAACTACAATGTCATGTTCTCGCAGCGCGGGGTCATGATGCTGGCCCATACGGTGCATGATGTGCAGGTGTTCAAGCGCCACGTCCATGCCAACCGGGCCAATGGGGTGGATAATGAGTGGCTCTCGCCCGAAGAGGCCAAGGCCTACTGCCCGCCGCTGAACATCTCCGACAATATGCGTTATCCGGTTCTGGGGGCTGCCCTGCAAAGGCGCGGCGGGACGGCGCGGCACGATGCGGTGGCTTGGGGCTATGCCCGCGCGGCAGACGATCTGGGCGTCGACATTATCGAGAACTGCGAAGTGACCGGCATCCGGCGCAATGCCGCAGGCGCGGTCGAGGCGGTCGAGACCACCAAGGGTCTGATCCGCACGCCCAAGATTGGCGTCTCGGCAGCGGGCCATACCAGCGTGGTCCTTGGCATGGCGGGCGTTCGTCTGCCGCTGGAAAGCTATCCGCTGCAAGCCCTCGTGTCCGAGCCGATCAAGCCGGTCTTCCCTTGCGTGGTGATGAGTAACACCATCCA
>CAISGS010000567.1 GCA_903884915.1 uncultured Caulobacteraceae bacterium
ATGGGGTGACCGCTAATGCCATTCTGCCCGGGGCCATCGCCACCGGCATGACAGCGGCCAGCTTTGCCAATCCCGACATTGCCAAGATCTGGGCCAAGAAGGCGGCGATGAAGCGCTTGGGCGCACCGATTGATATTGCCCGCGCTGCCCTATTCCTTGCCTCTGACGATGGCGGCTTTGTCACGGCTCAGGCGCTGGGCGTTGACGGCGGCTTGATGCTGCGGGTCTAGTCCCCGTGCTTGAAGCGGGCCTGCGAGATGTCTCACAGGCCCGCCAGAGACCCTTAGGACATCAGGCCCTGCATGGTGGCCATCACCAGACTAAAGGCGCGAAGATCGCCTGAAGTGGTCGCGGCCATCTTGTTCATGGCATAGGCATAGGTGGCGTGGTTCTCCAGATCGATAATGATCAGAGAGCCGCCATAGCCGCCCCAATAGATGCAACGATCATTCGGCAGGGGCATCATCTCCGACTTCAAGCCAAAGCCCATGCCATAGCGTACCGGCGTGCCGAGGATCAGGTCCTTGCCCTCGATCTGAACCTCTAGGGCGCGGTTACATCCGGCTTCGGACAGGAAGCGCTTGCCCTTGGCCATGCCGCCATTGGCCAAGATGGCGTGGATCTCTGCCACCGAACGGGCATTGCCCTGACCGCCCGCTGCTGGGATCTCCGCCGCGCGCCAAGCCCGGTCGCGGGTCGCGAGCGGATTGATCGGCGGGTTGGACTGCATATTGTGTGACAGCTCATTGGCCTCCCCGTCTGCGGTGATGCCACCGACGGGTGGGGGGATCAGATCGGCGACGCGGGCATCATGTTCTGGCCCCATGCCAATGTGGAAGTCCGCGCCCAGCGGCTCGGCCACTTCCTTGCGAAAGAAGGTGCCGATGGTCTGGCCGGTGATGCGGCGCACCACCTCTCCAATCAGATAGCCTTGGGTCATGGCGTGATAGCCAGGCGCCGTGCCGGGGGTCCAGAACGGTGCCTGCGCCGCCAGTAAGCTGGTGGCCTTGTCCCAATCATAAAGATCGGTCGGGGCGAGCGGCTCTTTCCAGCCGGACAGGCCCGATGAGTGGCTCATCAGATGGCTGACCTTGACGTCGCCCTTACCGTTGGCGGCAAATTCGGGCCAGTATTTGGCCACCGGCGCATCAAAATCCAAATCGCCCCGGTCGGCCAGCATCAGGGCTACCAAGAAGGTCATGGTCTTGGTCGTGGAATAGACGTTGACGATCGTGTCCTTTTCCCAAGCGCGGGTCTTGGCCTCATTGGCAAAGCCGCCCCAAAGGTCAACCACGGTCTCGCCGTTCAAGGTCGCGGTAAAGCCCGCGCCAATGTCAGCACCATTGTTAAGATTTTCCTCGAAGGCTGCTCGCACGCCCGCGAACCGATCGCTCGCCAAGCCATTTGCCACAATCCTGCTCATCTTCGCCTCTTCCTTAAGGGTCACCCGTTTGCCGGGCTCCGATTGGAAAAGATTAGAGAGTATTTTTCGTCATGCCGCTAGCGCAGACGAGCGCGGGAGATCAGGGTTTTAGCTCAGGCGCCTTGAGGCTCAGGCTGCCAATAATGCGGCGGCCCTTTGCGCCTTGAACCAGGATCACGCTTTCAAGCCCATCACCGGCACTGTCGGCGTCCGGTGCGGGAAGGGTGTAGGACCTTGCCTTACCGCTCCAAGATCCGAGCCGAACCAGGTCGCGGACGACATTATGATAGACCATGGTCTTGCCGCGGTTTTCGCCGCGCTTGATCTCTACGGACCGGTCCGTGGGGTCATAGCGCACCAGCCAGACCTCGGCCCCACCCTTGGGATAGCGCCCTGCGCCAACACTAATGCGGGTGTCGGAGCGCTGGCGAAGTAACGGACTGGGCAGACCCTTGGCGCGCCCAGCCCTTCGGATCAGGGGATCGACCTTGTCGGCATGGATAGCGGCAGTCTCAGAGGTGCCATTGACCACGATCTGCGGGGTATAGACCTCGCGGCCACTCATGCGCTTCATATAGGCGCGCTGGCGGGCCGAGTAATCTTCCTTCGCGAAAGTGTCGCGCCAGCCGAGATAGTCCCAATAGTCGACCGCATAGGTCAGGAGCAAGATGCCGGGGCGATCGGCCACCTCTCCCATCAGGTCATCGGCCTTCAGGCAGGACGAACAGCCTTGGCTGGTGAACAGCTCCACGACCACAGGGCCCTTGGCCAAGGCGGTGGCCGAGGTCAGGGCAAGGGAGGTCGTGAAGGTCAAGAGGCCAACAAGGCCGAGGATCAAGGGTCGCAAAATACGCATGGGCTGCACTTAAGCCAGATTCCCATCAAAAAGCCCCTCAACTTGGCGTGAGGAGCGCCGCCGCACCGGAAAAAATCATCCGGTGCGGCGGGCTAGACCTAAACTCTGCGGATTAGCCTGCGTCGCGGGCCAGATTGCGCAGCACATAGTTCAAAACGCCGCCATTCTTGAAATAGTCAAGTTCGGTCGGGGTATCGATGCGGCAGACGACGGGGAAGCGAGCGACCCGGCCATCGGAAGGACGATAGAGTTCAACCGTCAAGGTCTTGCGCGGTGCGACATCGGCAAGGCCCCGGATCGAGACAATTTCGTCACCGATCAGGTTCAGCTTCTGCCAGCCATCAATCTTGAACTGCAGGGGCAGGACGCCCATGCCGACCAGATTGGAGCGGTGGATGCGCTCGAAGGACTCGGCGATCACGGCGCGAACGCCGAGCAGCTTGGTGCCCTTGGCGGCCCAGTCACGCGACGAGCCGGTGCCATATTCCTTGCCTGCAAAGATCACCAGCGGACGGCCTTCGCCCTCATAGCGCATGGCCGCGTCATAGATGGCCATCACGTCACCGGAAGGATAGTGCTTGGTCACGCCGCCTTCGATTTCCGGGGTCATGCGGTTGCGGATGCGGATGTTGGCGAAGGTGCCGCGCATCATGACCTGATGGTTGCCCCGACGTGCGCCATAGCCGTTGAAGTCGATGGGATCGACGCCATTGGCGATCAGGTACTTGCCGGCAGGAGACGAGGCCTTGATCGAACCGGCTGGGGAAATGTGGTCGGTGGTGATGGAGTCGCCGAACATGCCCAAGATGCGGGCCTCAGCAATGTCG